>JBIPMA010000003.1:0-14799 GCA_044369335.1 Schleiferiaceae bacterium
TCCAATCTTGTTCAGCGGAAGGCGCACAATACGGCTCTGCTCGGCCAAGGCCTGCAAAATCGACTGGCGAATCCACCAAACGGCGTACGAGATGAACTTAAAACCGCGCGTCTCGTCAAAACGCTGTGCAGCCTTAATCAATCCCAGGTTGCCCTCGTTGATCAAATCCGGAAGCGTCAACCCCTGGTTTTGGTACTGTTTGGCTACCGAAACGACGAATCGCAGGTTGGCCTTAGTCAACTTCTCAAGGGCGCGCTGGTCGCCGGCTTTGATTCGCTGGGCGAGCTCTACCTCCTCGTCGGCGGTAATCAGCTCGACCTTACCAATCTCTTGCAGGTACTTGTCCAGCGAAGCGGTTTCGCGGTTGGTAACCTGCTTGGTAATCTTTAACTGACGCATGGGCGGATACTTAGATCGCTAAAATTAAACGAATAAATCAAATGCTTACTTATTGCGGCTGCCAAACAGCGAGCTAAAGAAGCCTTTGCGTTCTGGCTCTTTCGGAGCCTGCTTCACGCGGTTGGCACCACCTGGGCGCTTGCTGCGGTTTTGGCCTTCGCCGTTGCGGTTGCCTCCGTTGCGGTTGCCTCCGCCATTGCGGTTGCCACCGTTGCGGTTACCACCTTCGCCACGGGGGCGATCTTCACGGGCTGGACGCTCACCGCGCTCTTCGCGGACTGGGCGCTCGCCACGGTCCTCACGGGCCGGACGCTCACCGCGCTCTTCGCGCTGCTCACCACGGGGGCGGCTGCGCTCGCTGCGGGGACGGTCTTCACGTGACTCGCGAACTTCGCCGCCCTCTACCGGGCTGGCTTGCTCACCTTCGCCACCCTCAGCACGCTCTTCGCGGGCTGGGCGCTGGCTGCGTGGTCCGCGATCACGGCCACCTTCACGGCCACCACGTTCTCCACGGGGCTCGCGGGGTCCGCGCTCCTCACGGGGACGCTCTTCGCGCTCTACGTAGCCTTCGGGCTTCTCGAGCAGGACTTTGCGCGACAAGCGGAGCTTGCCCTTGTCGTCAATGCTCAACAGCTTCACCTGAACGCGGTCGCCCTCTTGGTAGAGGTCGCCTGGGTTCTCGACGCGCTTCCAGTCCATTTCTGAAACGTGGAGCAAGCCTTCGGTTCCGCGGCCAATTTCAACGAACACACCAAAGGTTTGAACGACGCCTTCGTACACTTTATCTACCTCGGGGATGAAGCAGATTCCGCGAACGATTTCTTCGGCGCGCTTCATACCCACGGGGTCGATACCGCTGATCTCTACGCGGCCCACGTCTCCCACCTCTTCGATGGTGATGGTGGTTCCGGTCTCAGCCTGAATACCTTGAATGACTTTACCGCCGGGTCCGATGACACCGCCAATGAAGTTCTTCGGAATCTCAAGACGCACCATTTTCGGAGCGTGGGGCTTCAATTCCACACGTGGCTGCGGCATGGCCTCGAGCATTTTGCCGAGGATGTGCGCGCGTCCTTCGCGGGCTTGGTTCAGGGCTTGCTCCATGATTTCGAAGCTGAGGCCTTGAATTTTGATGTCCATCTGGCACGCAGTAATGCCGTTGGCAGTACCCGTTACCTTGAAGTCCATGTCGCCGAGGTGGTCTTCGTCACCCAAGATGTCGCTCAGTACGGCGAACTTGCCCGTTTCGGGGTTGGTGATGAGGCCCATGGCGATTCCGCTCACCGGACGGGTGATGGGGATACCTGCGTCCATGAGGGCGAGGGTTCCGGCACATACCGTAGCCATTGAGCTTGATCCGTTCGATTCAAGGATGTCCGATACCACACGCACGGTGTAGGGGTTCTCGGCCGGAATCATTTTCTTCAGAGCGCGCTGGGCGAGGTTGCCGTGACCGATTTCGCGGCGGCTGGTTCCGCGCAGCATACGCGCTTCACCCGTTGAGAACGGAGGGAAGTTGTAGTGCAGGTAGAAGCGCTCGTCACCCATGTAGGTGGCTGCGTCGATGCGGTTGCTGTCCAAAGCCGTACCCAGGGTAACGGTCGTGAACGACTGCGTTTCGCCGCGCGTGAACAGTGCACAACCGTGCGGGCCAGGAAGCACGTCAGTTTCGCACCAAATGGGGCGAATGTCGGTGGTGCTGCGGCCGTCGAGGCGGGTTCCGTTTTCAAGAATTTGGTTGCGCATCGCGTGGTACTCTACCTCGTGGTAGTACACCTTGGCAAGTGAACCGTACTGAGCCAGCTCTTCTTCAGTCAAGGTTGCGGCAAAGGCCGTGTACACCTCTTTGAAGGCGGCGCTGCGCTCGGCTTTGTTGGTGAGCTTACGTCCGGCAACTTCGAATGCACCTGCGTAGGTGGCATCCCAAACGCGCTTCTTGAGGTCTGCGTTGTGGGTCTCGTGGCTGTAGGTGCGCTTGGGGTTGGCGCCTTCGACCTGAGCGGCGAGGGCAAGCTGTGCAGCAACCTGAACTTTGATGGCTTCGTGGGCGACGCGAATGGCCTCAAGCATTTCGGCTTCAGACACTTCGTTCATTTCGCCTTCAACCATCACTACGCTGTCAGCTGAAGCACCGATCATCATTTCGATGTCTGCGCTCTCGAGGGCCTCGGGGCTTGGGTTGATCACAAATTCGCCGTTGATGCGGGCAACGCAGACTTCAGAGATGGGTCCGTTGAACGGAACATCGCTCACCGCAAGCGCGGCAGAGGCGGCGAGGCCAGCAAGGCTATCGGCAGCAACCTCTTGGTCGAACGACAGCAAGGTGATGATGACTTGAGTCTCAGCGTGGTAGTCTTCTGGGAAGAGGGGGCGAAGTACGCGGTCAACCAGACGAGCCACGAGGATCTCGCGGTCGCTTGGGCGGCCTTCGCGCTTCAAAAATCCACCTGGAACACGTCCAGCTGATGCGAATTTCTCTTTGTATTCGACGGTCAGCGGCATGAAGTCCACACCTTCGCGGGCTTCAGGTGCTGAAACGACGGTTGCCAAAAGGGCGGTTCCGCCGCAGCGAACCAGGACCGATCCGTCGGCCTGGCGGGCCATGCGGCCCGTTTCAATAGTGATGGTACGACCATCGGGGAGTGCGATCTCTTGGATCACGGGTAGGGGAGCTTTCATCTTCTCAATGGCGAATTAAAGGGGCCTCGTTTAGGAACAGCAAAAGGCAACCCTTTTGGGGATTGCCTTTGCGTATAAATCGTTCGAAAACGACCTTACTTACGGAGGCCGAGTTTTTCGACAATCGCACGGTAGCGGTTAATCTCAGTGCTATGCAAGTAGTCCAGAAGGCTACGGCGCTTGCCGACCAAGCGAACTAGTGAACGCTCGGTGTTAAAATCCTTACGGTTCTTCTTCAAGTGCTCCGTAAGGTGGTTGATACGATAGGTAAATAGTGCGATTTGGCCTTCAGCCGTTCCGGTATCTTCAGAAGATTTGCCGTGTGTGGCGAAGATTTCGCGCTTCTTTTCAGAATTTAGGTACATGCCTTAATCGATTTCGATGTTTGTGCTGTAAAGTTCCTCGACGTTCGAGGACTGCAAAGATACAAAAAATACTGACGCGCCCGACGCTAGGCCTCGGCCGGAGCTTCGTTGCGTACCGCGCGCAGCCACATTGCAATGCTCTGCTTGAGGTTGCGGCGCTCTGCAATTTGGTCGACAAATCCGTGCTCGAGTAGGAATTCAGAGGTCTGAAATCCTTCGGGAAGGTCCTTGCCAATCGTCTCTTTGACCACGCGCGGACCGGCAAAACCGATGAGGGCGCCAGGTTCCGCAATGTGAATGTCGCCGAGCATCGCAAACGAAGCCGTGACACCACCCGTGGTCGGGTCGGTGAGCACCGAAACGTAGGGCAGCCCCGCGTCGTCGAGCTGCGCCAGCTTGGCCGAAGTCTTGGCCATTTGCATCAGTGAGTAGGCGGCCTCCATCATGCGGGCGCCGCCCGATTTGCTGATCATGATAAAGGGCTGCTTGTTCATGCGGGCGTGGTCGATGGCGCGCGCAATTTTTTCGCCAACCACTGACCCCATGGATCCGCCAATGAACTTGAAGTTCATGGCCGCAATGGTCACGGGCATGCCGTCGAGGTTGCCGGTTCCGCTGGTGAGTGCGTCCGTCAAGCCCGTCTTGGCGCGGGTGGCCTTGAGGCGGTCGCTGTAGGCTTTGGTGTCGACAAATTTGAGCGGATCAGCCGAAATCAAGTTGGCGTCGAGCTCAGTGTACTGGCCCCCGTCAAAGAGAAAGCTGAAGTACTCTGCCGCGTCGATGCCGTTGTGGTGGCCGCAGTTGCCGCATACCCAAAGCTTCGCTTCGTGTTCGTCAATGTCGACCATCACCTTGCACTTGGGGCACAGGTGCCACAAGCCGTCGGGGCTGTCTTTTTTTTCTTCGGTCGGAGTCGTAATCGACTCCCCTTTGCGGTGAAACCATTCTGACATAGGGCGCAGATTATGCGATCGTGATCGAGTCGTCCAAGTACACGTCTTGAATCGTGCGGAGCAGTTCAATGCCCTCGTTCATCGGGCGCTGGAACGCCTTGCGGCCCAAGATGAGGCCTTGTCCACCGGCGCGCTTGTTGATGACTGCGGTTGCTACGGCCTCGCTGAGGTCGCTTGCGCCCTTGGACTCTCCGCCCGAGTTGATCACACCCACACGGCCTGCGTAGCTGTTCAGTACTTGGTAGCGGGTAAGGTCAATGGGGTGGTCGCTGCTGAGGTCGGTGTAGACTTTGGGGTGGGTCTTGCCGTGCTTGGTCGCGTTGTATCCGCCGTTGTTAGTGGGAAGCTTTTGCTTGATAATGTCAGCCTGAATGGTCACACCCAAGTGAATGGCCTGGCCGGTGAGGTCCGCTGAGGTGTGGTAGTCTACGCCGTCTTGCTTGAATCCGGTATTGCGGGTGTAGGTCCACAGTACCGTGGCCATGCCGAGCTCGCGGGCGCGCTCAAAGGCTTCAGCGACCTCAAGCAGTTGGCGGCGCGACTCTTCGGCGCCAAAGTATACAGTGGCTCCGATGGCTACGGCGCCCATGTTCCATGCGTCTTCTACGCTGCCGTACATGGTTTGGTCGTACTGGTTGGGCATCGACAAGAACTCGTTGTGGTTGATTTTCACCATAAACGGAATCTTGTGGGCGTACTTGCGGCTGAGCATCGCCAAGCCGCCAAAGGTTGAGGCCACGGCGTTGCAGTCGGCTTCGATGGCCAACTTCACGATGTTTTCGGGATCAAAGTAGATCGGATTGGGGGCGAAGCTCGCTCCGGCGCTGTGCTCGACGCCTTGGTCTACCGGTAGGATGCTGAGGTAGCCTGAGTTGCCGAGGCGGCCGGTTCCGTACAGCGTTTGTAGGGCGCGAAGCGTAGGGTTGTTGCGGTTGCTCGCGATGAAGTAGTCGTCGACAAACTGGGGAGAGGGCAGGTGCAGGTCTTCTTTGCGGACTTTGGTGCACGTGTGCTTGAGAAGGTAGTCGGCTTGATCGCCGAGCAGGCTAACGATACGGTCGGAGGCCATAAAAACGCTTTAAAATGGATGAGGTGCAAACCTAGCGAAAAAATTCTGCCCCGCCCATTCTTTGGGCGGGAAGTTACCCACAGGTTAAGGCAATTAAACGCTTAAAACGGGAGTCCAATTGCGATTTGCAGCGCGCTTCGGCGGATTCCCTCAGATGGGCGCCACCACGCATCGCCCGTGGCGAGTCGGCGGGGGTCGTAGACCTGGAGGCCCCAGTCGGCCCGAGCAATGAAAAATTCAAAGTCGTAGCGCAATCCAAAGCCCATTCCGAGAGCGGTCTGACGCGGCATGCGCAGCAGGTTGAACGACACCGCATCGCGCAGCTCGGGGTTGTCAAGCAGATCCCACTGGGCGGTGGCGGCATTCGCCGATGTCAGCCACACGTTTCCGGCGTCGGCAAATACGGCTCCGAAGGTGGATCCGGCGATCGGGAATCGCCACTCGGCTTGACCGAGGAGTTTGACGGTTCCGGACCCCAAAAAACCAGCCGTGTCAAACACCGCTTTGGGCAGGGCGCCCGGGCCGATGCGAAAGTTGATCCACGACCGCAGGTCGTTCGACCCACCCGCGTAAAATGCCCGCTCAAACGGCGGAAGCCCCGGGCTGTTGGCTAGTGCATGCAGGTATCCGGCCTGGACGCGCATCGCGCCTTCTCGCCGTTGGCGTCCGCGGTAGCGCCAGCGGTAGTCGGCCTCGGCACGCAGGTAGTGCGCGTAGGGCACGTTGGCCACGGTAAAGGGTTGGTCCCGAGCGGACTTCGTGGCGAGCATTCCCAGGTCAGTAAGGATTCCGGACGTCTCAAACGACCACTCACTACGGCGCGACCAGCGGCCCTCAGACAGGGTTGGACGCTTAAGCGACAGCCGCGGTCCGAGAATAAGTACGTCCTGAAAGCCCGATTTGCTCGCCAGCGCTGCATAAAAGGTCGAATCGACCCCGCGCAAGTCCACGTAGGTGGCGTACAATGGTTTGAGGTCCCAAGTCAATCGGTTGGGCGCCTCCCAGTGGTAGTGCAGCTCACCGCTGACCGCCAAGCGGTCAAACTCGCGGCGGTACTGGCGTCCGAGGGTGAAGTTGGCGCTGCTGCGCGCTTGGTTGCGGCGTACCTTGGGCAACCCGATGAGGTCCGGAACCTCAAGCTGCACGCCCAATTCAAGAAAGTAGGTGCGAAAGAGCGAGCTCGTGTCGCCCACCGCCACGCCGAGTCCGCCTGCAACCTTGCCACTCAGTGCTTCGAGGCCCCCAAAGGGGTTGCGGTCGCGCACTTCGATGGCGGACTGCAGCCCGTAAATGCCCGACGTGTTCGTACCCTCGGTCTCCCAGAGCAAACCCACGCGCGGAGCTGGTTTGAGCACCAGTTCCGCGTCCAAGCTGTCGCCCCTTGGGCTCAACCGCCACTGCTGGTTTTGGTAGGCATCCAACCGGCGGAGCCATTCCTGGCTCTGAGTCACCGTCGACGCACGGTAGAGGTCGCCCGGTTGCAAAAGGTGAAGGCGGCGGATTCCGCGTGCATTGAGTCCGTAGTTGCTCGAGTCTGCCAGCGTAACACGCCCAAAGTGCCATGGTTTGTGCGGCAATTCTTGAGGGCCAAATTCACCGTCGCGCACCCAGTTGTGAATGATCCAGTAGCCGTCGGCGCGATAGGGGTGGCCGAGCGTGTCGAGGTCAAAGCCCACGGCCTCGGGTCCGACCGTAAAAAATCCGTGTTCCTTCAAAAATTCGGCAATGCGCTTGCGCTCGGACTCAAGCATGTCGCGCGACAGCCGCATTCCCGGAACCAGCAGCGACCCCATACGCAACGTGGCCATCTGGTCTTCAATCGCAGGTGCATACACTTCAGGAACCAACGTACCCAATCGGGTCGCCTTGCCCCGCTGCAGGTCGAATTTGAGGGTGGTTCCGCGCGGACCCTGCACCACCTCGTGGCCCACTTTTGCAAAGAAGTAGCCCTCTTGGCGCAGCTTGCGCTCGAGCTGCATGACGGTTTCGGCCACTTTGGCCGTGTCGAGCAGGGCCGGAGCCTCCCCAATATTTTGCAGCCAACGGCCGCGTCGGGTATTGGGTTTGCGTGTCCCACGCTGGTACAGCGCCACGTAGGGGTAGCTGCCCAGTACGTTGGTATTGGTCTGTATTTGAATGAGTTCGAGGTACTTGTCGTCGCTGCGAACCTGCGCTCCCTCAGTGAGTTCGATGCGGCGAATCCAAGTTTGACCCTCGGGCAGCCAGCGCTGGGGGTTGCACGATGCAGCGACGCTAGCCGCCGCCAGGATGATTAATCCCTTATGCCTCATTGAGTTGGCGGATGGTGGCCACGGGGTCGTTCGCCTTAAAGACGGCATTGCCCGCCACGAGCACGTTGGCCCCGGCTTTTTTGAGGTCCGCGGCATTCTGCAGTCCCACGCCACCGTCAATTTCGATGAGGGTAGAGGTGCCCGCATCGTCAATCATGCGGCGCAGTCGTTCTACCTTTTTAAACGTTTGCGGAATAAAGGCTTGGCCGCCAAACCCTGGGTTTACACTCATCAAGCACACGAGGTCCAAATCGCCCAGCACGTCGGCCAACAGATCGACGGGGGTGTGCGGATTCAGGGCTACGCCCGCCTTCATTCCAAGGGCGCGGATCTGCTGCAGGCTGCGGTGCAGGTGCGTGCTCGCCTCGTAGTGCACGGTGAGCACGTCGGCTCCGGCCTTTTTGAAGTCCTCGAGGTAGCGCTCGGGCTGCACGATCATCAGGTGCACGTCCAAGGGCTTTTCAGCATGGCGCTTGATGGCCTCAGTGACTGGCAATCCGAAACTCAAATTCGGAACAAAGACTCCGTCCATAATATCCACGTGAATCCACGCAGCGTCTGAAGCGTTGAGCATGCGCACGTCGCGCTCGAGGTTGGCGAAATCTGCCGAAAGGATAGAGGGAGCAATCATGCCCGCAAAGGTAGTGCGTACCTTCGGGGTCTTATGCCCTGGACCAACCCACAACGCAAATGGCTGCGCGAGCTGCAGCACCGCAAAGGCCGCGAAAAGCACGGCGCACTCGTCGTCGAAGGCCGCAAGGCCATCGCAGAATTCATCACCAGCGGCTGGAAGCCCCTTCTTTTGGCCACCACCGGGGCCTCACTGGGTCCCGATTGCCTCGAAGTAACGGCGCGCGACCTGCGCGAAGTATCGTCTCTAGATACGCCGCCCGATTCGCTCGCCGTCTTTGCTTGGGACGACCTCGACCCGCGCCCTGACGGTCGCGTGCTCGTGCTCGACCGCGTGCAGGATCCGGGCAATGCCGGAACCCTTCTACGCATGGCCGACTGGTTCGGCGTCGCCTACATTCTCCACACCACCGGAACCGTAGATTTTGGCAATCCGAAAACCGTGCAAGCCAGCATGGGTTCGCTCGCCCGCGTCCCCGTGCGCTACGCCACCGAATCCGAGGCCATCACCCTCTTGCAGTCTGAAGGCCGCCCCATCGTGGTCGCCGATTTGGACGGAACCCCGCCCAGCCAAGTAAACTGGTCTCCGAATGTAGCCCTCGTCGTCTCTAACGAAGGCCAAGGCCCGTCCCAAGCATGGCGCGATGCCGCCTCTGCCATCGCTACCATCGACCGCGCCCCCTCGAGCCGCACCGAAAGCCTCAATGTGGCCACGGCCGCGGCGATGCTGCTGTACGAGGCGCACCGAGGTAGCTAGGTTAGCTCGTTGGCGAGGTTGGCTCGTTGGCGAGGTTGGCTCGTTGGCGAGGTTAGCTAATCACTGCCTGGTTGAAAATCACAAATCGCTGTAGTTCAAATACATGTCACTTTTGGCGCTTGACGCAAAAAGTAAAATCCGGTTATAACCGAACGGTTTGATGACTAACTCGCTTCGGCCAAATAGGGGCAACTAGGAGCTAGTATCTAGTGACCGACGAGTGACCAGTAGCCAGTGACCAATGAGCCAACCTCGCCAATCTTGCTATTCGAAGGTGAACACGTAGTCCCGGCTGCGGTGGTGCACCACGGGAAGGGATTGGGAGAGTTTGGTTCCGTCGGGAACACCGAGGTTGCCGAGGCCAAAGCTCCAACGGAGCTGGGGCGAGAGTTTGAAGAATTCGAAGTACAGGTCGGTTCCGACGGCGAGGTCAAAGCCGTAGTCGATGGGTTGCAGCTTGAAGAGGCGGTCGTCGACGACTTTGGCTTTGCTTCCGAGGTCGTAGGTGGTGTGCAGGGCGCCCAAGACGAACCAACGGTGGTTGCCGATGCGCTCGGACTTCCACTTGAGTTCTACCGGAAGCCGGACGAGTGAGGACTCAACGCGTCGGGTGTACCAGTCGCGAACGCCGGTGGCGCGGTCGACCCCGTCGATCAGGAGCGTGCGTTCGCCCGCGATGTAGGTGGGGTTGACGCGCAGGTTGAGGAAGGGGCTGAGGCGCAGGTCGGTGACGATTCCGACGAGGTAGCCGGGGCTGGCTTGGGGCACGACATGGTAGATGCCCTCGGGCCAGGTGGGGGCGTGCTGCACGGCGAAGTTGAGCTGACTGATTCCGAGAAAGAATCCGAAGTGAAGCGGCTTTTGGTCAAAGCGCGGAAGGTTGGGCGTCTGCCCGTAGGCAAGCGTGGAACTCAATAGGCACAGGGCAATAAGCCAACGTCGCATGATGCAAGAACGGCGCAGGGCGCGGTTTATTTTGTGGCCAGGTACAAGCTGGCGATTCCGAGCGAAAGGGGGCGGATGCGAACCGACGAGAAGCCGGCTTCGCGGAGCTTGGTGGCGAACGCCTCTCCGTACGGAAACGCCTGAACGCTGTCGGGCAGGTAGGTGTAGGCCGAGGCGTCTTTTGAGATGAGTCGGCCGATGCGCGGAAGGATGTTCTTGAAGTAGAATAAGTAGAGCGGGCGGAACGGCCACGAAGTGGGCTGCGAGAATTCGAGGACGGCGAGGGTTCCGTCGGGCTGAAGGACGCGGTGCATGTCGCGAAGGCCCTGCTCGAGGTTTTCAAAGTTGCGAACGCCGAAGGCGACCGTAATGGCGCCAAAGCTGGCGTCGTCGTACGGGAGCTGTTCGCCGTCGCCGAGGTCGAGTCGAACGCGGTCGTCTTTGCGGCGAGCCCGTACTTTTTGGCGTCCGACGTCGAGCATTCCGGCAGAGATGTCGACACCTACGACGTTCGATCCGGGAATTCCGTCGGCAAGTGCCAGAGCTAGGTCGGCCGTACCGGTGGCTACATCGAGGATTTGGGTGGCGCCCGTCGCGCGGATTTCGCGCACGGTTTTGCGGCGCCATATTTGGTCGATTCCGACCGAGAGGATGCGGTTTAGGGCATCGTACTTGGGCGAAATCGCGTTAAACATTTCGGCGACTTGCTCCTTTTTGGAGCCTTCTGGGCTATACGGTTTGACTTGGCTCATTATCCTACTTGAACGCTGGCGTTGGGGTATCGGTAATCTTGGGAATCCTTGCGTTTACTGGTCAACGCAAAAGCGAGGGTTACGGTTCCGACGCGACCGACAAGCATTGATATCATGAGTATAATTTTACCTGCATCACTGAATTGTGCGGTAACTCCCGTAGATAGTCCTACCGTGCAAAATGCCGAAACCTCTTCGAAGGCAATCCGTGCAAGCCCAAGGTGACCGTCTGTGATGGTAAGTAGAAATATTCCCAACAGTATTAAGCTAGCCGAGAACAGGAATGCACTGAGTGCGAGGTTGAGCAGTTCAACGGATATGGTTTGACGAAAAAGCTCAACGCGCTTTCGGCCGCGAATTGTGCCAAGTGCATTGAGAAAAACGAGTGCAAATGTGCTCGTTTTTACACCGCCCGCGGTCGAGCCTGAGGAACCTCCAATGAACATTAAGAGCATTACGACTAAGAGCGCAGGCAGACCGATTGCTCCAAAATCGATCGTATTGAATCCCGCGGTACGTGTAGTAACCGATGAAAAGAACGCGTGAAACCATTTTACTCCTTCTGGCATGTGCCGAAGACTAGAACCGGATTCCAAAATATAAAAGGCCAATGTGCCCAATGGAACTAAGAAGATTACCGCATACACCGCAATCTTGGTATTCACAGTGTAGTGCACCCAAGGGCGATTGCGGCGGTACCGCAGAGCCTGGTACGAGAACACCTCAGAAATGGGACTGAATCCAAGTCCGCCTAAAATGATTGTTCCGGCAATTACAAGCCCTAAGGGTACATTAGTTCCTAGTGCAGCGTCGGCTAATCCGCTTGGATACAAGGAAAACCCAGCATTGTTAAACGCGCTGATGGAGTGAAAAATCGAATGAAATAAACGGTCACCCAAAGAGTTAAACGAGGTTTGGCCCCATGAGAAAAACAATAAAACTGCAGAGATGAGTTCGAATAGTAGGCTAAATCGTATGATTTGCCCCGTAAGTAAGACGCTCGTTTCAAGTGAGTCCACTGAGTAGTTCGCCTGCAGCATACTCTTAAACCGCGTTCCGACCCCAGGATTGGCAAGAAGTGCGAAAATCGAGGTAAACGTAATGAAATTCAGCCCGCCCAATTGAATTAAAAACATCAGTACGACTTGGCCCTTGAACGTAAGAATGCTCGAAACATCTATGGTTGAAAGTCCGGTTACGCATACAGCTGAAATACTTGTAAAAAAGGCATCCATAGCGCCGAGCCCTCCTTGGGTTGTGGACATTTCGGGCATTGCAAGTAGCCCAGCTCCAAGAATCGTAATCAGAATAAAGCTGAGAAGCAAAAGGGCGGGAGGACTGATTTTTAACTGAGGTAAAAGACGACTTGCTTTGCCCATCTCCAATGCAATAAAAATCAGAAAATACGCTTGCACCGCAAACATAAATACTATGTCGAGCTGCTTTACGCCAATGAGGTTTCCGACCTCAGAAGTGATCTCAAAATTGAAGAGGTTAATGGCCAAAATGTTGATGACCATGTACGACATTAACACGAATTCTGATTTTGTGCGCCGTATGTAGTCGGGCGGACTGAAGTCGTAAAAGAGTTCTGAAAAGTACTTGAATATGTAAAAACCAATGCTTGCCTTGAGGATGTAATCAACCAATGCAAGTTGCTCTTCATCAAGAGGAAACCCAAAAGAGATGATTAATGCTCCTACTGCAGTAAGTGAAAGCGGTACACTGAAGTAGCGCAGAAGTTTCGTTACAAACGGCTTGCTGTCGTAGATCCGAAGGTTGATGCGCTCTCGAATCTGGTTGACGGCGATGCGAAGGCGCGTGGGCATGCTAAAGGGCGTTCAGTGCGTTGGCAATGCGCTCGGCCGCCCGGTCGAGGTCTGACTGGCTGGCGGCGTAGCTAAAGCGAATGTATCCGGGGGTTCCGAAAGCTTCGCCCGGAACGCCCGCCACACCATGCTCAAGCAGGTACATGACCAGGTCGTTGGACGTCGGGAAGCGGTCGTCGAGGTAGGGGCGCACGTCGACGTAGGCGTAAAATGCCCCCGGCGGCGTATCGACGTGCAACTTGGGTGCGGAACGCAGGGCGTTCAAGAACCGATCACGGCGAGATTTGAATGCATCTACCATGTACTGAACGGGTTCGGGCCCCGCCAGCAGTGCCGCCATCGCTGCGCGCTGGGCGATGCTGCTGGCTCCGCTCGTAAACTGTGACTGGACCTTGTCGCAGGCCTCGGCGAGCCACTCGGGCGCACCCATGTAGCCAAGCCGCCATCCGGTCATCGCGTAGCCCTTGGACATTCCATTGACGGTGGCGGTGCGGTCGTACATGCCCTCGATTCGGGCAAAACTGTAGTGCGGAACCTCGCCGTAGCTCAAGTACTCGTAAATCTCGTCGGCGACCACCACCACCTGGGGGAAGTCCCGCAGCACAGCAGCCAGGGCTTCGAGCTCGTCTTGGCGGTACATCGCTCCGCTCGGATTGTTGGGGCTGCTGAAAATCAGAACCTTAGTCTTTGGGCTCAGGGCCTCGCGCAGTTGGCTTGGCGTGATTTTGAATCCTTGCTCGCGGCCGGCCACGGGGCTTACTACACGCCCTCCGCAGAACTCAGCCAAGTCGTTGTAGCTCACCCAGTAGGGGGCGGGAATAATCACCTCGTCACCCGGATTGATGAGCGCCATCAATAGGTTTGCAATAGACTGCTTGGCCCCCGTGCTCACCACAATTTGGCTGCGGCTAAAGGTCAGGTGGTTGTCGCGCACAAACTTCGTGGCTACCGCATCGCGGACGTCGTTGTATCCGCTGACGGGCATGTAGTGCGAGAAGTTCTGCTCGATTCCCTGAATGCCGGCTGCTTTGGCCAGGTCGGGAGTGTCAAAATCAGGTTCTCCGAGGCTAAGGCTAACAATATCAATACCCTGTTCTTGAAGGGCGCGGCTTTTTTTAGCCATAGCAATGGTCATCGGGAGTGCCATTGCCTGTACGCGGTCTGATAAGCGAGAAATCACGAGGTCAAAAGTACGATATTGCACGAAACGCCCCGATATTTGGGGCATGGACGTTTTTCTTGACACGTTTCGCTTTGTGTTCCCGTCACTGCTCATTTTAATCGCAGTGTACCTAATGATGTCAAACTACTTTGACAACGAAGACAAGCGCCGAAAGGCCGAGTACCGCGCGCACAACCAGCGCCAAGCGCTGCCTTTGCGGCTGCAGGCCTACGAGCGACTAGCCCTGTTTTTGGAGCGCATTAGCCCCAGTTCACTCTTGGTCCGCGTGAAGTCGGGAAGCATGACCAACGGCGAGTACCTGGTATTGCTTCAAAAGTCCATTCGCGACGAGTTTGAGCACAACCTCAGCCAGCAGATCTACGTTTCGGACGACGTGTGGGAGTACGTGGTGACCGCCAAGTCGGCGATGGTTTCGCTGCTGAATACGGTTTCGGCCCAGCTCGAGCCAGGCGCTACCGGCGCGGATCTTTCGCGTGCGCTGCTCAATGCGGCCATGGAAATGAAGCAGCTGCCCACCCAAGCGGCGCTCAAGCACCTCAAGGCCGAGGTTGCGGACGAATTTTAAGCGTTAAACGCGCTTCGGAGCGCACCCAAAGCAGATTGCCCCTGGCTAAACGCCTCATGGGCTTTAGCGTAGGCGCCCGCGGCGTCGGGGTTCTTTAGGGCCCATTCCACAGCAAACTGGGGCCACGCCTGGGCCCACTCGTGTGCTCGCTGGTCGGCCCGTCGGGTATCTAAGGATCCGGTTCCGCGCACCCAACGCTCGTAGCGGTCGAGCGCTTCGTCGAGTTCGTCGAGGCCGCGGTGCTCGGTGGCACTCACTTGAACGACCGGAACGTTCCACCCGTCGTCGCGGCGGAACCACTTCATGCTTTCGCGCAGCTGGAGCGCGGCCCGCTGGCCCGCCTCGGCAAACGAACCGTCGCATTTGTTGACGGCGATGAGGT
>JBIPMA010000021.1:0-10166 GCA_044369335.1 Schleiferiaceae bacterium
CGGCACGCTCCATGATTCCGCGCTTAATACCCTGCACGTCGTCGCCCGAGTTCGGGAGCGCCACAAGCAGCAGCCCGTCGACGTAGTGGACGGCATCGGTTTCGTTTTGGCCCACGCCCACAGTCTCGAGGACGATCCGGGTGTAGCCGGCGTGCTCCAGCAGCAGTATGGCTGCGCGCGTCGAGGCCGCTACGCCGCCCAGCTGGCCGCCGCTCGCCACGGGGCGAATGAAGGCGTTCGGGTGCTTGCTGAGCTGGTCCATGCGGGTTTTGTCGCCCAAAATGCTTCCGCGGTGCAAGCTGCTCGAGGGGTCGACGGCGAGCACGGCTACTTTTTGGCCGGAATCAGCCCAGCGGACGCCCATGGCCTCGGTTAATGTGCTTTTGCCGGCTCCGGGGTTGCCGGTGATTCCGAGGCGAAAGCTGCCCTGAGGGGCGGCCCCCAGAGCCGTGAACAGCGCGGCGGCGCGTTCGGCATCGGCGGGGAGCTGGCTTTCGACCAGGCTGAGCGCCCGCCCAAGGAAGGCTCGGTCGGCGCGGCGAATGCCGTCTGCCCATTCTTCGGGAGTCCAGCTTGGGCCGTTCATCGTGTCAGCTCAGGGATTTCTGCAGGAGTTCGCGGGCTGAGGTAACCACGGGGGTTCCGGGGCCAAAAACCGCCACGGCGCCCGCTTCGTAGAGCGCATCGTAGTCCTGGCGCGGAATCACGCCTCCGACCACCACTTGGATGTCGGGGCGACCCATTGCGGCCAACGCCGTGACAAGCTGTGGAACCAGCGTTTTGTGCCCCGCCGCCAGCGAACTCACGCCCACCCAGTGCACGTCGTTCTCGACGGCCTGCTGGGCGACTTCTTCGGGGGTCTGAAAGAGGGGGCCGAGGTCGATGTCAAACCCGAGGTCGGCGAATCCAGTGGCGATGACTTTGGCGCCGCGGTCGTGCCCGTCTTGGCCCATTTTGGCGACGAGCAGGCGCGGACGTCGCCCGTAGCGCGCAGCAAATTCGTCAGCAAGGGCGCGGACTTCGGCCAGTTGGCCGTCTTGGGCGGATTCGCGGGCGTACACTCCGTGGACCATGTTGAGTTGGGCTTGGTAGCGGCCAAAGGCGCGCTCGAGGGCGTCAGAGATTTCACCTAAGGTAGCGCGAACTCGGGCCGCTTGCACGCTGAGGTCGAGCAGGTTGCCTTCGCCGCTTCGGGCAGCCGCTTCAAGCGCTTCAAGCGCTTTGGCTACCGCTTGCGGGTCGCGCTGGGCGCGTAGTTGGTTCAGACGATCTACCTGGCTGGCAAGCACGGCGCGGTTGTCGACTTCGAGAATTTCGAGTTCGGTGTCGTCGTCGGCTTTGAAGGCATTGACGCCCACGAGCACATCCTGAACGGAATCCAGCCGCGCTTGCTTCGCGGCGGCGGCTTCCTCGATGCGCAGCTTGGGCAGTCCGGCCTCGATGGCCTTGGTCATGCCGCCCAGCGCCTCGACTTCTTGAATGAGGGCCCAAGCGCGATCCATGAGCTCGGCGGTCCGCTCCTCGACAGCGATGCTGCCGCCCAAGGGGTCGACAAATCGGGTGATCCCGGTGCGCTGCTGGATGCGGATTTGGGTTTCGCGGGCGATGCGCGCCGAGTAGTCGGTGGGCAAGGCAATGGCCTCGTCGAGCGCGTTGGTGTGCAGGGACTGGGTTCCGCCCAAGGCCGCCGCCATGGCCTCGACGGCCGTGCGGGTGACGTTGTTGTAGGGCAGCTGCTCGGTTAGGCTCCAGCCCGAAGTCTGGCAGTGGGTGCGCAGGGCGCGGCTCTTGACATTTTTAGGCCCAAACGAAGCCACAATTCGGTCCCATAAAGCTCGGCCCGCGCGGAGCTTGGCGACCTCAGTGACAAAATCCATTCCGATGGCCCAAAAGAAGCTGAGGCGCGGAGCGAAGTCGTCGATGTCAAGACCCGACGCCAAGCCGGTCCGCAGGTATTCGAGGCCGTCGGCCAGCGTGTAGGCGAGCTCGATTTCGGCCGAAGCCCCCGCCTCGTGCATGTGGTAGCCCGAAATCGAAATGCTGTTGAACTTGGGCATCCGCCGGCTGGTGTAGCCAAAAATGTCGGCAATAATGCGCAGGCTGGGCGCCGGAGGGTAGATGTAGGTGTTGCGCACCATGAACTCCTTCAGGATGTCGTTCTGGATGGTGCCCTGCAGCGCCTCGGGGGCCACGCCCTGTTCTTCGGCCGCCACGATGTAGAAGGCCAGCACGGGCAGCACCGCGCCGTTCATGGTCATCGACACCGACATTTCGCCGAGCGGAATGCCGTCGAACAGCCGCTTCATGTCTTCGACGCTGTCAATGGCCACGCCGGCCTTGCCGACGTCGCCCTGCACGCGCGGATGGTCGCTGTCGTAGCCGCGGTGGGTGGCCAAGTCAAAGGCCACGCTCAGTCCCTTTTGGCCCGCGGCCAAATTGCGGCGGTAGAAGGCGTTGCTTTCTTCGGCGGTGCTGAACCCGGCGTACTGCCTGATGGTCCAGGGGCGCTGGGTGTACATCGACGCATAGGGGCCGCGTACGAACGGAGGTTCGCCGGGCATCGAAAACTCGTGGGGCAGGCGCACTACGTCCATGGGTCGAGGTTGTAGTCGAGAATCTGAGCGAGTCCACCGCGCTGCGTCCACTGCTGTACTTGGGCGCGGGCTTGTTCGGCGAGTTGCGCCGTCCATTCTTCAATCAGGTAGCTGCCGCGCAGCGGGTATTCGTGGCGGAACAGGCCGCTCTCGTAGTACAGCACCAAAGCCTGGTGGCGCGCCCACCGCGCGGCCTGTGGGCTGTCGTTCAAGGGCTGAATCCAGAGGTCGCGGCACCCTCCAAGTGCGAGGGCTTGGGCCTGCAGTCCGCGGTCGACGAGGTCGGCGGCATCTTCGCTGGTGCTGCCGGCTACTCGACCCACAATCCACAGCGGGTTGCGCGTCCATAGAAGTCGGGCGGCCTGCGCCATGGCGGCCGTTTCAAAGTAGTCGTCGGTCGCCTGAAGCACAAGGCCGACGGGCCGTCCCGGAGCGGGATTCACCGCCTCAAGGCTCGCAAGACCCCAGGCAAGCTGTGCGGCGGCCCCCTGCGGTGCGGCGAAGCACGCATTGCTTACGACGGCGCCCATGGCCGTGGGTAGGAGTTCTTCGGCGCGCTTTAGACGTGCGAGGTCACCCGACCAGCTCCCCGTAAACCACTGGCTGCTGCGGGCCTTTTGCTCGATGGGGTCGACGTTGTACAGCCCTTGGGTCTCGCCATGGAGCTGCGTGGCCAATGCCTTGGGATCGAGGTCGCCGACCAAGTGCACGGGGGCGATGCTGCTGTCGATTCCGGCCGTAAGCGCGGCTACGTCTCCGGTACGGTGCACCCAAAACAGAATGCTGCTCGCGCCATCCATGAGCGCGTCCAGCGCGGACTCGTTGGCTTTTTTGGGGTCGGAACCGTCCACGTCCACCGTCACCATGCGGTCGGCGGGCGCCGCCGGCCCAAAGTCAGGTAGCGATTCGTGGGCGGACTTTGGAAACCCTAATTCGGGCAGTACGGGCGTCATAGCGTGTCGGAATCTTCGGGATCCAACGGTTCGACCAGCAGGACTTCTTCGCCGGGACGGTGCATCCAGTAGGTTTCTCGGGCGAACTTTTCGAGCTGTGCGGGGTCGGACTCAAGCTCTTTAAGGCGCTTTTGGGTCTTTTCGAGCTCGCTTCGGTAGTAGCGTACGCCGTCCTCTAGGGCGCGGACTTCCTGGTCCAGTTCCCACTGTATGCGCAGGTTGTTGGAGTCCAAAAACAGCATCCACACACCAAAAAGCAGTCCGGCTAGGACGTACTTGTTGCGAAGAAAGGACGGAATCCGGTGCATTAATGCGAAGTTAGGGTTCCGTTCCACTGCTTCTGCACAAAGGCGCGGTAGCGTCCGCCCTCGAGCTGCATCAACGCGTCGTGGCTACCCACTTCAGTAATTTGCCCGTCGTGAATGAAGGCGATGACGTCGGCGTGGCGCACGGTGCTGAGGCGGTGGGCGATGACCAGCGAAGTGCGGCCGCGCATGAGGGTTTCGAGGGCACCTTGAACCAGCGACTCGCTTTCTGGATCGAGCGATGACGTGGCCTCGTCGAGCACCAAAAGTTTGGGGTCGCGAAGCATGGCTCGCGCAATGGCAATGCGCTGGCGCTGGCCGCCACTCAGCTGCACGCCGCGCTCGCCCACTTGGGTGTTCCAGCCGTCGGGGAAGCGTTCGATGAATTCCCACGCGTTCGCGTCTTCGGCGGCACGGCGCACCTCGTCGTCGCTGGCCTCGGGGCGGCTGTAACGAATGTTCTCGAGGATGCTGCGCCCAAAGAGTACGACGTCCTGCGGAACCCAGGCCATGCGCCCCCTCAGTTCGTCGAGGGGCCAATCGCGGGCATCTCGGCCTTGCACGAGGAGCTCGCCCTGCTGCGGATCGTGAAAGCGGTACAGAAGCTGCACCACGGTGGATTTTCCAGCCCCGCTCGAGCCCACCAGTGCGCACTGCTGGCCCTCGTGAATCTCAAGGTTGAGGCCCTGAAGCACCGGAACGTCGGGGCGGGTAGGGTAGGCGAAGTGGACGTTGCGGAAGGTTACAGCCGGCTGCTGGTTGCTCGCTGCGTGCTGCTGGTTGCTGGCTGCTGGCTGCTGGTTGCTGGTTTCGGGCTGCTCGTCGAGCATGGCCATGATGGCTTCGGTGGCGCCCATCGCGCGCTGCAGGCGGCTGTACACGTCGGCAAGTCCGCCCACGGATCCGCCGATAAAGCCCGAGTAGATGACAAAGCTAAAGAGCTGTCCTGAGGCCATTTCGCCGCTCGCGATAAGGCTCGCGCCCTTCCAGATTACGGCCACCAGGGCGCCAAAGAGGCCGAGAATGATGAAACTACTGAATGCGCCGCGGTAGATTCCGCCACGAATACCCAGAGCCGCGACGTGATCCAGCGCCTTGCGGTAGCGCGTTTTCTCGTAGCCCTCTTGCGTGTAGGCCTTTACGGTGGCCACGGCGCTCAGGGTCTCGTCGACGATGGTGTTGGATTCGGCGGATGCCGTCTGAACGTCTTTGGCGTACTTGCGAATTCGGCTTCCGAAGGCCACGCCGAGTACCACCACGAGGGGCAGCACCAAAAGCATAAAGCCGGTCAGCGACGGCGATTGGTAGACCAGAAGGGCGATTCCGCCTACAATGATGACGATTTGGCGAATAAATTCGGCCAAGGTGCTGGTAAACGTTTCTTGAAGGACGCCGATGTCGCTCTGAAGGCGGTTGGTGAGTTCGCCGATGCGCTTTTCGTGAAAAAACGGAAGCGGAAGGCTCACCAAATGGTTGTACATGGCCGACCTCAGCGAGGCGAGCGACCGCTGGGCCACCCGCTCAAAAAAGAAGATGCGCCCGAAGCTGAACACCGATTGGGCGAGCAAAATGACAACCAGGGTCAGTGCGATTCCGTCGATGGCCGAAGGGTCGGTCTGGGCCGCGTCAACGAGTTCACCGAGGTACTTCGGGAAGGCCAAGTTGCTGCCCGACGAGAGGAGCAGCATGAGCAATCCCACCAAGAACTCGCCGCGGTAGGGCTTGACGTGCACGTACATCCGCGACATCTGCTTCAGCGCAGACCACGTGATGGGTTTTTTGGGCGTTTTGTTGCCGAACTGAGCTTTGGCCATTCCGCCTTAGAAGCGGTTTTTGTCTTGGAAGTCAAGCATCTTGACTCCGAGGGCATTCAGTACACGCTTCGCGCGGATTTTGGTCCATTCCTTGACGGATGTCGCGGTGCGTCGCGCCAAACTGTCGTCGGGGCGGGCAATGAATTTTGAGTCGCTGTACTTAAACCCGTCGCTCACTTCGGTGAAGTAGTAGGCGTAGAAGCTCTTGCGTGATTCGCCCTCAGGGACGTTGATGGCCTTGTAGCCGTGCGGACTGTTCTCGTCCGTCAAAAAGATGATGGCTCGGTTGTGCAGCGGAGCCACACGGTGCAGCACCTTGGTCATCTGGGGGTCCCAGATTTCGAGGTGACCTCCCCATTCCTCGTCCCAGTTGCGGTTGAGGTAAATCAACAGGTTGACGCGGCGCCAAAGCTTGAGCTTGGGGTCAAAGTTGACGTCGATGTGCACATCGACAAAGCTGCCTTGTCCGCCCTGGTGCAGTCCGGATCCAAGGGCGTCGTCGGGCGTTTGGAGGTTGTCGATGCCGGTTAGGGTGCTGATCCAGGTTCCGAATTCAGACGAACGAATCGCGTTGCGCACCTCCGTAAAAATGGGATCCCAGCGCTCGAAGTGGTAGTCCTCTACCTTGTTTTCGTTGAGCGACTTGCGCTTTACTTTGAGCGAATCAACCGACGGAAAGTGCTGGTGCAGGGCATTGGCAACTTCTTTGTTCAGAAAGTTGTCGAGGACAACGTGCTTGGGCTGTCCAGCCGCGAATTGGGCCGTGAGTTCGGCCAGTCGCTCGAGAACACTGGGGTTGATGATCGTCTTCATGGTTTGCGGCGCAAAAGCGAGTAAAAAATACTTGGGCAAAGGTCGTGCAGAATCAGGGCGAAGCGTACACCAGGACTCGCCAAAATGTGCGCAAATCTGCGGGTGCGAGTGGCGCGTTCGATGGCGCGTGCGGTGCGCTCCACGGTCCATCCGCGGTGGGCGCCGGCGCGGTCGCCCAAAGCCTGCCCGTCGCGGCCAATGCTGTGGCGCATGATGTTGGTGCTGACTACTCCGGGCAAAATCAATTGAATCCGGTGCGCGGAACCCTGCCACTCTTCATTCAAAGATTCAGCCCAAAGTGCTACCGCAGCCTTGCTGGCGCTGTAGGTGGCGAGTTTTTTTTGCCCAAACCGTGCGGCAATGCTCGAAATCACGACCACGTGGAGTGCGCGTCCCTCTGCGCGGGCGGCGAGCAGGCTGGTGAGTTCCACCGGAGCCCAGTAGTTGAGTTCCAGCACGCGCTCGGCATCGCTGCGCTCGGTTTCGGAGGCAGTAGCCCAATGGCCTAAGCCTGCGTTCAGCACGACGAGGTCGGGCCAACCTAGTTCATTGATGAGCTGTTCGACGGCCTTAGTTCGTTGGGCGGAATCGCTCAGGTCAGCAGGAATCCAGTAGTCTGCTTCTGTCGGGCCTTGAGTGCGTCGCGAGCTTCCAACCGTCTGCCAACCAAGGCGTTGGTAGTGCAGAAGCAGCCCCAGTCCAATGCCTTCAGAGGCGCCCGTCACCCAAATTCTCTTTGTGCTCGACATATTTTCAAAGATACACCCCTTGCAGATTGAAAAATCGAACTATATTTGCAGCCCGAATCACGGTCAAGCCCGTGGATCGTTCAAAAACACGACACGATGAAACGCACATTTCAACCTTCGAAGCGCAAGCGCGTGAACAAGCACGGGTTCCGCTTGCGCATGGCTTCGGCAAACGGCCGTCGCGTACTGGCAGCTCGCCGCGCACGCGGCCGCAAGCGTTTGACGGTGTCTGACGAGAGCAACCCAAAGGGCTAATGCCTTTTGGATTCAAACCCATTGAAGGTGTTGCGCAAGCAGCACCTTTTTTTTGTGCCTGCGCGAGCCGTTTGCCGCAGGTTGAGACCGATATTTGACTAAGTTCCTGAAGATCATGCCACGTAACCACGACATCAAGCACGTACTCCTGATTGGATCAGGCCCCATCGTCATTGGCCAAGCTTGTGAATTCGACTATTCGGGTTCGCAGGCTTCGCGTTCGCTTCGCGAAGAAGGGATTGAGATTTCGCTCATCAATTCGAACCCTGCGACCATCATGACTGACGAGGTCGTGGCCGACCACATCTACCTCTTGCCACTCGAGGTCGAGAGTCTTGAAAAGATCTTGAAGGAGCAAAAAATTGATGCGGTGCTTCCCACAATGGGCGGTCAAACTGCCTTGAATCTGTGCATTGAGGCCGACAAGCAAGGTCTTTGGGAACAGTACGGCGTGAAGATCATCGGCGTCGACATAGAGGCCATCAACATCACCGAAGACCGCGACAAGTTCAAGAACTTGCTCGACGAGATCGAGATTCCGTACGCTCCCGCCAAAATCGCTACGAGCTACCTCAAGGGTAAGGAGATCGCGCAGGAGTTTGGCTACCCCTTGTGCGTTCGCGCTTCGTTCACATTGGGTGGAAGCGGAGCAAGCTTCGTCTGGAACAAAGAAGAGTTCGACAGCGCACTTCAGCGCGGTTTGGAGGCCAGCCCCATCCACGAAGTCATCATCGACAAGGCCCTCGTCGGCTGGAAGGAGTTTGAGCTCGAGCTTTTGCGCGACGCTAACGACAACGTAATCATTATCTGTTCGATTGAGAACATGGACCCGATGGGCATCCACACGGGTGATTCGATCACGGTGGCTCCGGCAATGACGCTGTCAGACACGACCTACCAGCGCATGCGCGACATGGCCATTAAGATGATGCGCTCCATCGGAAACTTCGCCGGCGGATGCAACGTCCAGTTTGCGGTGAGTCCCGATGAGAAGGAGGACATCGTGGCGATTGAAATCAATCCTCGGGTTTCGCGCTCATCGGCGCTCGCCTCGAAAGCTACAGGATACCCGATCGCGAAGATTGCTGCCAAATTGGCCATCGGCTACACGCTCGACGAGCTCAACAACCAAATCACCAAAACCACGACAGCCTACTTTGAGCCCACGCTGGACTACGTGATTGTGAAGATTCCGCGCTGGAATTTTGACAAGTTTGAAGGCGCCGACCGCCGCCTCGGCCTGCAGATGAAGTCAGTAGGTGAGGTAATGGGAATTGGCCGCAGCTTTCAAGAGGCGCTGCACAAGGCGGCCCAGTCGCTCGAAATTCGAAGGAATGGGCTAGGAGCTGACGGCAAGGGCCTAACCGATCAAAAGGTGATTCTGCATAAGCTCGAGCACGCCAGCTGGGACCGCGTGTTTGTTCTGTACGACGCGATGCAGATGGGGATTCCGCTCCGCAAGATTCACGACATCACCAAAATCGACATGTGGTTCTTGCGCGAAATCGAAGACCTCATGCTCACGCAGCGTCGCCTCGAACAGCACCAACTGAGCTCACTGCCTAGCGATTTGCTGCTCGAAGCCAAGATGAAGGGTTTCGCAGACCGCCAAATTGCTCACATGGTGCGCTGCCTCGAGAGCGAGGTGCACGACCTGCGGGTGAAACTTGGCATTGAGCGAGTGTGGAAGCTCGTGGACACCTGTGCGGCGGAGTTTCCAGCTCAGACTCCTTACTACTACTCGACGTTTGAGCGCGGTTCGGGCAAGCCCGGTGCGCTGAGCGCCCGCAACGACAGTCCGTCGAGCGACCGCAAAAAAATCATCGTACTCGGTAGCGGTCCCAACCGCATCGGCCAGGGAATCGAGTTCGACTACAGCTGCGTGCACGGAGTGCTGGCGGCCAAAGAGGAGGGCTTCGAGACCATCATGATCAACTGCAACCCTGAAACGGTTTCGACGGACTTTGACACCGCCGACAAGCTCTACTTTGAGCCCGTATTCTGGGAGCACATCTACGACATCATTCGCCACGAGAAGCCCGTGGGCGTCATCGTGCAGCTCGGCGGCCAGACGGCCCTCAAGTTGGCCGAAAAGCTCGACCGTTTTGGAATTCCGATCGTCGGAACCAGCTACCAGTCGCTCGACCTCGCCGAGGACCGCGGGCGCTTCTCGACACTGCTTCAAGAGCACGGAATTCCGTACCCGCGATTCGACGTGATTACTCGCCCCGACGAAGCGGTGGCGGTGGCCGAAAAGCTCGGATACCCCATCTTGGTCCGCCCGTCGTACGTCTTGGGTGGCCAGGGAATGAAGATCGTCATCAACCACGACGACCTAGAGACCCACGTGGTGGAGCTGTTCAAGGACTTCCCCGGTAACCGCGTGCTGCTCGACCACTACCTCGACGGAGCGATTGAGGCCGAAGCCGACGCGATCTGCGACGGCGAAAACGTCTACATCATCGGAATCATGGAGCACATCGAGCCCTGTGGCGTGCACTCTGGGGATTCGAATGCAACCTTGCCGCCGTTTAACCTCGGCGAGCTGGTGATGCAGCAAATCATCGACCATACGCACACCATTGCACGTGCGCTCGGAACCGTAGGTCTTATCAACATTCAGTTCGCGATCAAAGACGACACCGTGTTCATCATTGAGGCGAATCCGCGGGCGTCACGTACC
>JBIPMA010000039.1:0-8105 GCA_044369335.1 Schleiferiaceae bacterium
CCAAGGCGCGAAGCGCAAGGGTTTGAGCATGCGTGCCGTGGACCGTGTCGCCGCGGGCATCGCGGTACTCGGGGCTGAATCCGCCGTAGGCTCCGACAAAGTAGACACCAGGCCCGCTGCGGTGCAGGCTGTACTGTCCTGACCAGGGCATGCCGTTGGCGCCGCCGTTGAGGGTCAGCGAGTGCTGGCTGCCGGAGGCGCGCGGACGCACGTCCGAGAAGTAGAGCACGCCTGCCATAGCGTCGGTTCCGAGCGCGAGGGAGTTGGGGCCGAGCATCACCTCGACGTGGTCGACGCCCATGAGCGGAAAGTCAAGCCCGTGGTCTGCCCCGCCCTGCATGTTGTCGTAGCGCCAGCCTTGGTAGGCGGTAACGACGCGGTAGCCTCCGAGGCCGCGCAGAATGGGTTTGACGGTGTGCCCGCCCACGCTCGCGAGCTGTAAGGCCGGAGCCTGACGGCTGAGCTGAAGCATGGCCGAGGGCCCTTGGTCGGCAAGGGTGCGCACGGGAATGGCGAGGACTTGAGTGGACAGTGCAGACGGGTTGTCGCGCTGGGCCTCGACCGAAGCCTCTCCGAGTTCAATGACAATGGATGTGTCGCGTTGGCCCCAAAGCATAAGGGGCAGGGCCGCGAGCAGCCCTAAAAGTAATTTATTCATGATATTTTGAATGAGTTAACCCGACGCGGAGCGGTTCCGCGTACAATAGTCGGAGGTTAACCCACAGGCGGCCCACGAAGGGCAATCGCCTCAAAATCTGCATTCTTGGCCGAAGTGACACGGGCCACAGGCTCGTTGCGCCACGTAGCGCGGGGCATCAGCTCCCAGCCGATGGCGACGGGCTGAAGACCCACGAGGTAGGCCGGGTCGGTCCACTGGCAGGAGTCGTCGCCTTCGTGCAGGTGAAGGCCCTGCTCGGAACAGTGCTCATGGTGGTCGTGCGCGAGGCTGTGCAGCACGGGGTCCGCGATCCGGGTAAACCAGAGCAGCAGAGCAAAACCAAGCAGTATTCGACGCATTACCACAAAGTTAATTCATACGCTCAACGCGTTTAGCGCGCCGATGGTTCAGTGGGGCGGGGCGTTGTGTGCTTTGGCTCAAAAATGGCCAAACACTTGACCGATTTTTGCAGTTAACTATGATTATGCGAAATTTTTTGCTTCTAGTGCTTGGACTCCTGCTCAGCGCGGGCAAGGCGAATGCCTGTACCACGCCCACGGCTGTGAGCTTGGTCACGCGTACCAACACGACCATCACCTTGTCTGTGACACCCGGCAATCCATTTCACCAAATCGAGTACGGTCCTCTTGGTTTTACGCCTGGTAGCGGAACATTGACCCCTTGGTTTACGGGGCTAACGCGTGTCATTACCGGACTTTCTGGCTCAACAGGATATGACTTTTACGTGCGCGACAGCTGCGGTAATGGGCAAAAGAGCGCTTGGACCAGCTACTACGGTTTTTCGACGACTTGCGCGAGTCCTGCAACGATTCCGTGGTTCGAGAATTTTGACCATCAGTCGTTTGTGGGGCGCACGACGTTCAATGGTCTCGGGGCCTACATGTGCGGTTGGCTACCCAACCCCAACCAAGGTTATGCGTGGGTGACGGGGCCGCCTTTTCAAACATTTACATTTTCGGGGCCCGCAAGCGACCACTCTGGGCGGAGCAAGTATATGCTCACTGACCGATTTGGAGCCGCAGTAGGAGGAAACAGTGAAGCCATTTTACGCACACCCCAAATCAACCTTTCGGGAGCTTCGCAGCCAAGTATCTCTTTTTGGTACCATATGTGGGGCTCGCAAATCGACTCACTTATTGTAGAGGCCTCACAGGTCGGCAGTTCAAACTGGGTGAGGCTGGGTTCAATACCTGCAAATGCGACCCACTTTAGTAGCCAAACGAGCCCTTGGAGGCAGCAAACCTATCCTTTGACGACGTTTGCGGGACAGACCGTAAATATTCGCTTCATCGGAAAGGGTACCACGAACTTTCCCACGTTGGGTCGCATCGCGATTGACGACATATTTATTGGTCAGTCGTCGGGCTGCATTCCACCATCGAATTTTGTGAATACCGGGGTTCAGGCGAATTCTGCCGCGTTCTCGTTGGTTTTGGGTAGTTCTTCCCACCACCAAATCTCGTACGGAGCCCCGGGCACGGGTGCCGGAAGCGGTTCCCTACATCGCTTTTCAGGCCTAACGACTACAGTGAACGGACTGACTCCGAACACCGTATACGAAGCATACGTGCGCGACTCGTGCGGCCCTTCATCGTTTTCACCTTGGATTGGACCCATATCGTTTACCACTTCCTGCGTGGCCGTTAACGCCCCGTGGTCTGAAAATTTTGACAACAGCAGCTGGGTTTCGCCTGCATTTAACCAAGCTGGAACATGGCCCAACTGCTGGGGCCGGTCCACTACGAACGGCCTCACGATGCTGGTGGGTCCGCCGGCCTTCACGATCACCCAAACGGGCCCGAACGACGACCATTCTATAGGTTCCGCGGGTAAGTACGTATTTATGGACGCCATTGGGTTTGGCTCGAGTAACACGTCCACGCAATTTTTTACTCCGCTCATCAATTTGACGCCGCTCAATGTTCCAGAGCTTACGTTCTGGTACCATGCCTTCGGAAACCAAATTGCCGGTGCCAAAGTACACGTCATTAACAGTGCAGGAGTAGCGACCCAAGTATGGTCAAGCACCGGCCAACAGCAGTCCGCACAGGGCGATCCTTGGCAAGAAGTGATTGTAAGCCTTGCAGCATTTGCCAACCAAACCATTCAGCTGCGCTTCACGGGTGAGGCAACCACGGCGAACGCATTCTTTTGCCAGCTGGCGTTTGACGACCTCGACGTGCATGAGACACCTACGTGCCCCAAGCCTAACGGATTTACGGTGCTCAGTGCCAACAGCAATTCCATCAATTTGAGTTGGTCTGGAGGAGCGAGTCCGTGGGTTGTCAAATACGGTCCAGGCGGTTTCAACCCCAGTACGGCAGGTACGAGGGTCGTTGCTTCAAGCAATCCGTTTTTGCTCACCGGATTGGCACCTAACACTACCTACGACATCTACGTGAAAGACAGCTGTGGCTCGAACAGCGTGAGTCAATGGTCGACTGGCGTTACGGCTACTACCGCTTGTTTGGCAGTGAATGCTCCGTTTACTGAGTCGTTCAACTCGAGCCAATGGGTCGTAGGGGTTTGGCCCAACTTGGCCGGAAGCATTAATAGTTGCTGGTCGCGGTCACCTGGATCGCAAACGACAGATTTTTATTGGGCGGTAGGGCAAGGTCCAATGCAATCTGGCACATCAGGTCCCAACCAAGGGGTTAATGGGAGCAAGTATATGTATACCGCCGGGTTCAGTAGCAACGGCTCCGGTATTGCCTTGCTCACATCTCCGTGGATTAATACGGCAGCATTAACCATTCCGATGCTTCGCTTCCATAGTCACCTCTCTGGAGCGCTGATCGACGAGCTTCAGGTATTTGCTGACACGGGTACTGGTTGGAATTCCGTGCTTGTAGTGCAACCTGGAGCGCAGACTAGTGCAGCATCACCATGGACGCTGCATGAAGTTCAACTGCCAGCTTATGCCGGAACGACCGTACGATTCCGGTTCCGAGGGTTAAAAGACAACAGCATCAATGGTTGGGCCGAATTGGCCATCGACGAGTTCGGTGTGGTTGCAGCTCCAATTCCAACCTGCACCGCGCCGACGGGCATTTCTGCCACCGGCATTAGCGTGTCAGGAGCGACCATCAACTTTACTCCGGGCGGAGGCGTTACGCGAATCGCCTATGGTTTGACGGGCTATGTTCCGACAAACGCCACCTCTGCAGCCAATGGCATCGCTTCGCCCTACGCGATTACCGGATTGACGGCAAACACGACCTACCAGGTGTACCTCAAAGACAGTTGCGCAAACGGTTTGGCAAGCGCCTGGGTTGGTCCGTTGACCTTTACCACGCAGCCCTGCCCGGCAGTTTCGGCCAACTTCACCTCGGCCGTGGTGGGTATGAATGTGATTTTAAGCGCCCAGAACCTCACCCCCACCAACACGTACCAATGGACGGTGACTAATTCGAGCGGAACCGTGGTTGCGACTCCGAATTCTGGTTCGACCACCGTGCCCATTGCCATGCAAGGCACCTACACAATACGATTAATTGTTACCAATTTCTGCGGCAACAGTGACACGGTGCAAACCACCGTGAACGTGTGCGCGCCGTTGAACGGAGGGTTCTCGTACGGAGTCAACGGCAATACTGTAACGTTCACGAGTTTGGCGAACAACGCGGCGGGCACCGTGTGGACTTTTGGCGACGGAGGACAGAGTTCCGCGACCAATCCCGTGCACACGTATTCGGTGTCGGGCCCCTACACGGTGACCATGAAGGCCTACAACATTTGTGGCGATACCGTGACCTCGTCTCAGGTGGTGGTCACGTGCTCGAACCCGACGGCCGAGTGGGTTGCCAACGTCCTGTCTTCAAACGGAGCCGGAATGCGCGTGCAGTTCGAAGCCGGCCCGTGGTGCAGCCCTGACGTGGTGAGCTACCAGTGGTTGTTTGGCGACGGAACCCAGGGTTTTGGGGCCAATCCCGTAAAGACGTACGCGGTTCCTGGATTGTTCTACAATGTGTCGCTCATCGCGTCCAACGACTGCGGCGGAAGGGATACGCTGACCAAATCCCTGCGCTCGGTAGGCCTCGACGAGGCGACGCTGGGCGCAATGTGGTTCCCCAATCCAGCCGCCTCGGGGCAGTGGGTTGCGAGCCCGTCCGATGCCGAAGTTGCCGTGTACACCCTAACCGGACAGTGCTTGGCATGGCCGCAGCGGGCGGACTCAGGCCGGGTGCTGGTACAGGTTCCCGAATACTGCCCCGCCGGGGTTTACGTCCTGTGGCAGGGCGGACAAGCGGTGCGGTTGACGGTGCAGTAAATCAGTTTCGCACGTAGCGGTGAACATGGGGGGCAACGCCACCTGCTTTTTCGCTGAGCAGTACGTAGGTTCCGTCCTGGAGCCAGGCGAAAATTTCGCCTTGGGCCTCTTGCTCGGTATACGGTAGTTGGGTCGGAACCCGCTGCAGCACGTCGCAGGGCGATTCAGTAGGCGCCGCGTCCCAGTAGTAAAGCCGGCCGTAGCTGCGCACCACAATCGGCGACCGACCGTTGGGAAGCCGCAGCCGATCAGCGCCCGTAGTCATGAACAAGGGCAGGTCCCCAAGAAACTGTACGGTGTCGCGCGATTGGTTTGGCTCTGAAGGGAGCACGTACACCCGATTGCGAAAATCCCGCTTCGAGACGACGAAGAGCCGGCCGTCGGTCGGGTCTGCAAAGAGGGATTCGGCGTCGCGCGGCCCGTCGGGGTAGACGTAGGTCCAGACCTTTGTTTGCGCCGGTTGGTAGGAGACGGCAGGGGCCCCTGAGGTGTCAACCGCCACGGGCTCTGGGAGCGCGTACACGTGGTATTCAGGGTGTACCGCGTCGTTGTCGCCAATTTCAGCTATGCCAAGCCAGCGCTGACCGTTCGAATCAGTCCAGTGCGCGAGGTCCTCCCAGTCGCGGTTCGCCCAACCCGTAGTGAGCTGCAGCCGGCTTAGGACGTTGCCGTTGCGAACGTTAACGAGGTAGAGGTTTGGGCCGGCCCCGCCATCCTCGATCACCCACACCGTGTGGGGTGCCCACGAGCAGTGCACGGCCCCTGAGGCTTCGTCAAGTGCGACGGTGCTGCTGCTCCATTGCGGAACCGTGTCAAATCCCGGCTGCGTCGCAAGCTTTGCCACGTCGAAGTTCACCGAAAAGGGTACGTAGGGTTCTGGCTGGGGTTCACGGCAGGACTGGGCCGCTGCTACAGCGGGGAGTAAAATCCAAAGGGCAAAGTGAGGTGAACGCATGCACAAACCTACAACGACCGGTGCGCGGAATTCGTGAAAAACTCCTTGTGGATTGATGCGCACCGCGACGCCGCGGTCGCTACCTTGTGGTCCGGTGGACAGCCCGTACACCAATTCACTATTAAACCCGACAACCTATGAGCCAGCCTACTGCCCAGCAGATTCTCGACACCCTTTGCGATGCCTACGGCACCACGTTGGCCGAAGTCATGTCGAACCTCGATGCCGAATCAGATATTCCGGCCGACGTTCAAGCCGCCGAAGAAGTTATGAAGATGGTCTTCAGCGGAATCATCAACGAAGCGTTTGACGAGGGCCGCGCCCGCACCGTCGAAATGGAAGAAGACGACCAGTTCGGCATTTTGATTGACGAAGACTTTCTCGAAGAGATCGGATTTGAGCTCGATTTCGACGAAGTCGACGAAGACGAAGAAGAATAACCCAAATTTTACCTGCACCTAAGTTTGCGGCACGTCCTTTGCTCACAGAGGCTCGGAACCGCTTCTCGCTCTGCGTTTCGTAGTGTGTTAAGGTGTTAAGGTGTTTTGGTTCCAACGGAAGCCCGCAGCAATGCGGGCTTTTTTGGTACTTTTAAGAATGCTTCGTTCAAAAACAGTGTTTTGGTTGGTGGCAGTGGTCGCCGTGGTGACCACCTTGTGGCAGCAACCGTGGACCGTGCGGGGCGGCTACGTGCGCAACCAAGTCATTTCGTACGATGTGGCGGGCTACTATGCCTACCTCCCCATGGTGTTTATTGAAGGCGACGTGCGGCTCGAAAAGCCTTGGAAGTACGACATGATCCAACTGGTCGGCGTGCACGAACACCCCGAATCGGGCAGGCGCCACCTGAAGTTCACCATGGGTATGTCGGTGCTGTACGCGCCGTTTTTCGCGGCGTCGCACGCCTACGCTCTGGCCACGAATCCAGCTGAGGCCCACGGCTTTTCGGTGCCCTACCGCGTCGGAATCGCCCTCGCCGGCCTTTTCTACCCGCTTTTGGGGCTGTCTCTGCTACGGCGGGTGCTGCGCCACTACGTTCCCGATGCGGCGATTGCCTGGACGCTCGTCGCGCTCTTTTTGGGCACCAACCTTTTTTACTACGGAACCTATCGGGGCGCCATGAGCCACGGGGCCACCTTCATGCTCACCGCGGCGATGCTGGTTCACGCCGACCTCTGGCGCCGGCGCGAACAGGCCTGGCGGCTGCTGGTGCTCGGAGCCCTCGCGGGCCTCATCGTACTGATCCGTCCGGTTAATATTCTGATTCCGTTGGCGGTCGCCGCAATGTTCACGCTTGACGGCCGTCTCCCAAAGGGACTGCTGACCGAAAAGCGCTTGGCCTGGGCCGTGGGGGTGGCTGTGGCCGTCGGAATTCCGCAATTGATCTACTGGAAGCTCAGCACCGGCCACTGGATCGTGTGGTCCTACGGCGCTGAGCGTTTTTTTTGGTCGGAACCCGCCTGGATTCAAGGCCTGTTCAGCTGGCGCAAGGGCTGGATGCTGTACACTCCGATGGCCGCATTCATGATCTTCGGGTTTTGGGGGCTGGCTCGTAAAAAACCCACATGGGGTCTAGTGGTGGGGCTCTACCTCATCGCTCATACCTACATCACATTTTGCTGGTGGGCCTGGTGGTACGGCGGGAGCTTCGGATCCCGCCCCATGATTGATGCATACGGGCTGCTAGCGATTCCGATGGCGGTCTACTTTCAACGAATGATTGAAGAGACCCCTGCTTGGCTGCGCCGAATGAGCCTTATGGTTGTAGTGGCGCTCGTGGGATTCAACGTACTGCAGACGTACCAGTACGACGCTGGATTTATTCACCACGACAGCATGTCCCGCGAGGCCTACTTCGAAGTACTTCAAACGTTTGACTACCCAAGCAAGGAATCGCTCGACGCACCGGACTACGAAGCCGCCATTGAGGGCCGGGCAAAACGCTACTAAATAAAAAACCCGCCGAGCTGGCGCTCGGCGGGTAAGTTAACTGCTTAATTCGCTTAGTGGCGAATCAACTTGGCCGTATGCACTCCGCGCTCGGTATGCAGACGGACGAAGTAGGCTCCGGGCGCCCATGCAGCACTGGGGAGTTCAACCTCACTGCTGCTTACCGAAGAAGCAAACACCGGGCGGCCAAGAATGTCGTAGACTTCAACTGAAGTCGCGTTGGCACCAAAGGCACGCACTACCGCATTGGC
>JBIPMA010000040.1:0-8096 GCA_044369335.1 Schleiferiaceae bacterium
GGTCTGCGCCGGGCCTGTGCCCAGTACGGAGTGGATTTAGTGGGCGGAGACACCACGTCGAGCCCCAGCGGCCTCACGCTGGCTGTGACCGCGCTCGGGCAGGTTGCTAAGGGCGAAGCCGTTCGGCGCAGTGGAGCCCAAGCGACCGACCTTATCGTAGTTTCGGGCGATTTGGGCGGAGCCTACATGGGCCTTCAGGTGCTGGAGCGCGAGAAGGCCACGTTTTTGGCCAACCCCAACCTGCAGCCTGACCTGAGCGAATACCAATACCCCATCGAGCGCCAGCTTAAGCCCGAGGCGCGCAAAGACATCGTCGAGCTTCTGAAGGACCTCGACGTGACACCCACCAGCATGATGGACGTGAGTGACGGCCTGTCGAGCGAACTCCTGCACCTCACCAAGGCCAGCGGCCTCGGCTGCGTGGTGTTCGAGGACAAGCTTCCGATTGATCCTGCGGTGCTCCGCACCTGCGAAGAGTTCGGCATCCACCCCGTGACCGCGGTGATGAATGGCGGAGAGGACTACGAACTCGTGTTCACCGTCTCTTTGGCGGACTACGACAAGATCAAGGGAAACCCAAGTATGACGCCAATCGGCCACATGACCGCCTCAGACGGGGCCTACCTCGTCAACCAAGGCGGCGAGCACGTGCCGTTGTCGGCTCAGGGCTGGAAGGCGTTCAGCGCGTAAGCCAGCACTAGACCATAAAAAAAGCCCGAGGCGCGAGCCTCGGGCTTTTTCGTTAGGACGATTCACTTACTTAATGAACGTCACCTCTTGCGTAAAAGTCTGTGAACCGAGGTCTGGATCTACGATGGTCTGGACACTACGCAGACGTAGGCTGGTCTCCAAGAAGCTCAGGATTTCATAACCGGTCTTTTCACCGTCAGCTGTGATGTAGAGCGAGTCAGGAGTAACGCCTCCGCCGTCAACGGCGTACCAGGTTCCGTTGATGGTGTCCTGAATGTCGGTTCCAAACGATCCAAGGCCTGGAGCCGTGATCAATCCGCGCACGTCCATGTTCCAGTAAATGGTTTGGGTCTCGTCTTCGTTGATCGCCAAATCCATAAAGTTGTCTGGGCGAATCAGCGAATCGGTAATGGTGATGGGAAGGGCGCCAATTGGTGTGACCACAGTGCCCGACAGGCTGAGGTCGCTGAGGTTCCAGGTTCCGGCCAAGCGCTCGTCAAGGGTCGGGTCTTTTTTGCACGATGCCAGAGCTGCCACGGCGGCAACGGCGAGAAGGAGGTTCTTAGTCATAAAGAATAGAGTTAGTACTACAGCAAGGGGCAAAGCCCATGCCATAGGCACGTTGGTTTAGGCGGTGATGGACGCTTTGAGGAATTCGCGGTTCATACGGGCGATGTTTTCAATCGATATGCCTTTGGGGCACTCGACTTCGCAGGCTCCGGTGTTGGTGCAGTTTCCGAACCCCTCAAGGTCCATTTGGTGCACCATGTTGCGCACGCGGTCGGCGGCCTCAACTTGACCTTGCGGAAGCAGGGCCAGCTGGCTCACCTTGGCGCTCACGAAGAGCATTGCCGAGGCGTTTTTGCAGGTAGCGACGCAGGCTCCGCACCCGATGCAGGTGGCGGCGTCAAAGGCGGCGTCGGCGTCGTGCTTCTCGATCGGAGTCGCGTTGGCGTCCGGTAAGTTGCCCATCGTATTCACCGAAATGTATCCGCCCGCCTGAATGATGCGATCAAAGGCGCTGCGGTCGACCATCAGGTCGCGCACCACGGGGAACGCTTGGGCGCGCCATGGCTCAATGGTGATGGTGTCTCCGTCCTTGAACTTGCGCATGTGCAGCTGGCACGTGGTCACGCCGCGGTCGGGGCCGTGGGCCTCGCCGTTGATGAACATTGAGCACATTCCGCAAATGCCTTCGCGGCAATCGTGGTCAAACACGACCGGCTCGACACCTTTACCGATGAGCTGCTCGTTAAGAACGTCCATCATTTCGAGAAAGGACATGTCAGGCGAAATGTCGCTCACTTGGTAGGTGGCGAATGATCCGGATTCCTTGGCGTTCTTTTGGCGCCAAACTTTGAGCGTGAGGTTCATTACTTGTATGAGCGTGTTACGAGTTTAACGTTTTCAAACACCAAATCTTCTTTGTGGAGCGTGGCTTTGCCGGGGTCGTTGTCGGTGAATTCCCAGGCCGAAACAAAGGCGAATTTGTCGTCCTGCCGAAGGGCTTCGCCTTCCTCAGACTGGTACTCCTCGCGGAAGTGGCCGCCGCAGGACTCTTCGCGCGTCAGTGCGTCGAGGGCCATCAGTTCGGCGAGTTCCATGAAGTCGGCTACACGGTTGGCCTTGTCGAGTTCGGGGTTCATTTCAAACATGCCGCCGAGTACTTTGACGTCGCGGTAGAATTCTTCGCGCAGGGCGCGGATTTCGGCAATGGCGGTCTTCAGGCCAGCCTCATTGCGGGCCATTCCGATTTTGTCCCATACGATTTTGCCAAGTCGGCGGTGAAACACCTCGACTGGAGTCGAACCGTTGGCGTTGAGGAATCCCTCAAGTCGTTCGCGAGCGGCCTTTTCGGCCTCAACAAACTCGGGGAGGTCGGTTGAAATCGTTCCGGTGCGGATGTCGTCAGCCAAGAAGGTTCCGACTGTGTACGGAAGCACGAAGTAGCCGTCGGCCAAGCCCTGCATCAGGGCAGAGGCTCCGAGGCGGTTCGCCCCGTGGTCTGAGAAGTTGGCTTCGCCTGCGACAAACAGTCCAGGAACCGTCGACATCAAGTTGTAATCCACCCAAAGTCCGCCCATCGTGTAGTGCACGGCAGGGTAAATCTTCATCGGGGTCACGTACGGGTTCTCGTCCGTGATCTTCTCGTACATCTGAAAGAGGTTGCCGTACTTCGATTCCACGACCTTGGTTCCCATGGCGCGGATTTCGGCGTCAGAAGCATTGGTCATGTTCTTGAGGTTGGCCTGCTCTTGGCCGTAGCGCATGATGGCGGCCGAGAAATCGAGGTAGACGGCTTCGCCGGTCTTGTTGACTCCGTAACCAGCGTCGCAGCGCTCTTTGGCGGCGCGTGAGGCGACGTCGCGCGGAACCAGGTTACCGAACGCCGGGTAGCGGCGCTCGAGGTAGTAGTCGCGCTTCTCTTCAGGAAGGTCGGTGGGCTTCAAGCGGCCTTCGCGGATCGCCTTGGCGTCTTCAAGCTCTGCCGGAACCCAAATGCGTCCGTCGTTGCGGAGCGACTCAGACATCAGCGTGAGCTTGGACTGCGATTCTCCGCTGACCGGAATACAGGTCGGGTGAATCTGCGTGAAGCAGGGGTTGGCAAAGAAAGCACCCTTTTTGTGGGCCTTCCAGGCGGCGGTCACGTTCGAGCCCATGGCGTTGGTGCTGAGGTAGAACACGTTTCCGTATCCGCCCGATGCAATAATCACGGCGTGGGCGCTGTGGCGCTCGAGTTCGCCGGTTACGAGGTTGCGGGCGATGATTCCGCGGGCCTTGCCGTCAACCACAACGAGGTCGACCATTTCGTGGCGGGCGTACATTTTCACGCGGCCCTTGGCCACTTGGCGCTCGAGTGCCGAGTAGGCTCCGAGCAGAAGCTGCTGGCCGGTTTGGCCTTTGGCGTAGAAGGTGCGGCTCACTTGAACTCCGCCGAACGAGCGGTTGTCGAGCAGGCCGCCGTAGTCGCGGGCAAAGGGAACACCTTGAGCCACACACTGGTCGATGATGCTGGCCGACACTTCAGCGAGGCGGTGCACGTTGGCCTCGCGGCTGCGGTAGTCACCACCTTTTACCGTGTCGTAAAAGAGGCGGAATACCGAGTCGCCGTCGTTTTGGTAGTTTTTGGCGGCGTTGATTCCACCCTGGGCTGCAATCGAGTGGGCGCGGCGCGGAGAATCTTGAAAGCAAAACGCCTTCACGTTGTAGCCCAGCTCGGCCAGTGAGGCCGCGGCAGATGAACCGGCGAGGCCGGTTCCGACCACGATAATGTTAATGCGGCGCTTGTTGGCAGGGCTGACGAGGGGAATACTGCCCTTGTGCTTGGTCCACTTTTCAGAAATGGGCCCTTCGGGAATGCGTGAATTTAATTTGCTAGACATGTGCAACAAGCTTAAACATTGGGCGAAATCAGGACGTAGAGGGGGATGAGCGCGAAGGCTCCGCATACGACCACGGCAAAGGCGCGGCCGACGAATTGAACCATCGGAGTGTAGGTGGGGTGCGTCCAACCCATGGTCTGAAAGGCCGACTGGAATCCGTGCCAGAGGTGAAAGCCGAGCGAGATCATGGCCACCACATAAAATGCGGTGTACCACACCTGCTCAAAGGCAGCCGTCGTGATGGTGAAAAGGTCTTTGTTGCCGTTGGCGTCAAGATCGAGGGTTCCGAAGTGCATCTCAAACCAGAAGCTCTTCATGTGCACCAGAATAAAGAGCAGCGTAAAGATGCCCAAGAGCGCCATGTTCCGCGAGGCCCAGTCAGCGTTTGCGGCTCCGTTGTATTCGCCGTAGGCCACCGGGCGTGCGGCGCGGTTTTGACGAACAAGAATGATTCCGTCGACCGCGTGCAGCACAATCGAAGCGTAGAGCAGGTAGCTCACAATTTTAATTGGCGGAAAGCTCGTCATGAACGCCGCGTAGGCGTTGAAGTCCTCGCCGGTACCAAAGACGATGGCGAGGTTACCGAGCAGGTGTACTACCAAGAACGTAATTAAAAAGAGGCCCGTCAGGGCCATCAAGTACTTGCGGGCCAGCGAGGACCCAAACAAACCGCGTTGCGATGCCATATTCATGTGACTTTTGTTGCTCAAAGGTAGGGGCCAAACGGCCTCGTACCAATCCATAACAGCGCAAGCCGTACCTTCGTTCGCATGCGCTACGAACCCCTTAAATCGGACCTTTACGCCCGCCACCGGGCCCGCTTCACGGCTACGCTCAAGCCGAATTCTGTTGCCATCTTTAATTCGAGTGACATCTACCCGACCTCGGCCGACGGAAGCTTCCCGTTTAAGCAGGCCACCGACATTCTGTGGTTGAGCGGTGTGGACCAAGAGGAATCGATTCTTGTTTTGTTCCCCGACGCTCCCAAGTCCGAGCAGCGCGAGATGCTGTTTTTAGTCGAAACCAACGACCTCATCGCCCGCTGGGAAGGCGCCAAGCTGTCTAAAGATGAGGCCCGCGCTTTGAGCGGAATCCAAAGCATTCACTGGCTCAGCGACTTTGAGCGCATCCTGCGCGACGTCATGGCCCATGCTCACCACGTGTACTTGCTCAGCCACGAGCACATTCGCCGCAACAACCCCGTAGAGACCCGTGAAGACCGCTTTGGGGCCGACCTGCGCCGACGGTTCCCGAACCACGAGTACGAGCGCTCGGCGCCCGCAATGAACGCGCTGCGCGCCGTCAAAGACCCCGAAGAGGTCGCTATCATGCAGGTGGCCGCCGACATCACGGCAGCGGGCTACGACCGTGTGATGCGCTTCCTCAAGCCCGGGGTGTGGGAGTACGAGCTCGAGGCCGAGTTTCTGCACGAGTTTGTGCGCCTCCGCTCGCACGGCTTTGCCTACACGCCGATCATCGGGTCGGGGGCGAACGCGTGCGTGCTGCACTACATCACCAACGACGCCCAGGTGCACGACGGCGACGTGGTGCTTTTTGATGTCGGAGCCGTGTACGGCAACTACGCCTGCGACGTGACGCGCTGCTTCCCGGCCAACGGGCGCTTCAGCCCCCGCCAGCGGCAGGTTTACGAGGCGGTGCTCCGCGTGGAAAAGGCCGCGATGAACCTACTCAAGCCCGGCGTGCGCCTGCCCGACTACCACGTTCAAGTCGGCGAACTGATGACCGAAGAGCTGATTGGCCTCGGACTCATCACCCGCGAGGACGTCGCCCACCAGGATCCCGCCTGGCCCGCCTACAAAAAGTACTTTATGCACGGAACCTCGCACTACCTCGGTCTCGACGTACATGACTATGGCCCTTGGGACGGTTCCGAAATCAAAGAGGGCATGGTATTTACCGTCGAGCCCGGAATCTACATTCCCGAGGAGGGCCTTGGAATCCGCATCGAAGACGACATCGTCGTGACCAAGGGCGAACCGATCAACCTTACGAAGGCGATTCCTAAGGAGGTCGACGAGATTGAGCGGATCATGTCCTCGGGTAACTAGCAACTAGTTACTGTTTTGAAGAAGTTCTTGCGCTCGGCGTTCTACCGCCTTGGCCCTAGGACCCGCCGGGTGGTGCGCCGTGTGGTGGTACTTCCCCTTGACTTGTGGACTCTGCTGCGCCACGGCGGTCGGCCGTCGTACGCGGGGATTCCCTTGCCGCTGCCGGGCGAGGTCTTCACGGGCGGCGGCGATTTTCTGGCCAACGGATTGCTGTTCAAAGCCCACTTTACGGGGCTTGGAGGGCTTCGACCTGACGAGCGTGTGCTCGACATCGGAAGCGGTTTGGGCCGCATGGCGATTCCGCTTACAAACTATTTGACGAGACCCGATGCCTACGAGGGATTTGACGTAGTCCGTGAGGCCGTTGATTTGTGCACCCGCCGGATTACGTCGCGCTACCCGGGCTTCCGCTTTACGTGGGTTCCGCTGCACAACGACTTGTACACCGCGGGCGGTGCACGGGCGGCAGAGTTCACCTTTCCGTATGCGGATTCTGACTTTGATTTTGCGTGGGCGACTTCGGTCTTTACCCACATGGACCGCGATGAAGTGGCCCGCTACTTGGCTGAAACCCGCCGGGTAATGCGCCCTGGCGGCCGTTTTTTGGCAACCTTCTTTTTGATGGATTCCGAGGCTGAGCGAGCTTCTCAGGGCGGAACCTACGGGTTCCCCGTCCAGCGCAACGGCGTATGGTACATGGACCCCGAGGTGGTCGGAGCCAACGTCGCCTTTCGCCCCGATGACGTCGAGGCCATGGCCCGTGCGGCCGGCTGGTCGGGCGTCGAAATTCATTTTGGCCGCTGGAGCGGTCGTGGCGGAACCACGTTTGACTTTCAGGATGTGGTGCTGCTGCGCGCCTAGTTGGCAAGGTTGGCGAGGGTAGCAAGGTTGGTTTCTGGTTGCCCGCGACTGGTTTTTACAAACGGATACTTTTTATAACGATCTGAATTACAGTTATATATCCATTTCGAGAAATTTGAAAAAAAGTAAAATCCGGTTATAACCGAATGGGTGATGGCGCTCCGCGCTAGAGCCCTCGCGCCAAGAGCAGCTCGATGGCCACCAGAAACAAGAAACCAGCAACCTACAAGCTAACGAACCAACCTCGCTAACTTTACTGCATGCAACAACCCTTAGCCGGGAAGCGCGCCATTGTCGGTGGCGGTTCCCAAGGAATTGGCCGCGCGGCGGCCTCCGCACTCGCCGAAATGGGCGCAGAAGTACTACTGCTGGCGCGGAATCCCGAATCGCTTGCCCGCGCTGCGGCAGGACTGCCTAAGCCGCTGGGGCAAAAGCACCGTTGGCTAAGCGTGGATAATGCGCAACCCGAAGCGTTGGCGGCGGCGGTGGCCATGGAGCTCGAAGCGTGGGGCGATGCCCACATCTTGGTCAACAACACCGGCGGTCCGGCCGCGGGCCCAGTACTTGAGGCCGGCGCCGAGGCGTTTTTGAGTGCGTTCACCAACCACCTTCTGGTCAACCAGAAGTTGGCGCAGCTGCTGGTTCCGGGAATGAAGCGTGCGGGCTACGGCCGCATCGTCAATGTGATTTCGACAAGCGTGAAGGCTCCGCTTCATGGCCTCGGGGTGAGCAACACGGTGCGCGCGGCGGTCGGAAACTGGTCGAAGACGCTGGCTACCGAGCTGGCTCCGAGCGGAATCACCGTAAACAATGTGCTTCCGGGCGCAACGGCGACAGAGCGCCTCACGACGATTATTGAAGGGCGCGCGGGGCGTACGGGCCGTCCGTATTCCGAAATTGAAGATGAAATGAAAGCAGAGGTGCCGATGGGCCGCTTTGCCGACCCCGCTGAAATTGCGGCGGCGGTGGCGTTCCTCGCGTCGCCGGCGGCGAGCTACATCACGGGCATTAACATTCCGGTCGACGGAGGCCGTACTCCGAACCTATGATTACGCTGCGCAACTACATCGACGGGGCCTTCAGTGCTCCCGCC
>JBIPMA010000041.1:0-8086 GCA_044369335.1 Schleiferiaceae bacterium
GTCCATCGGATCATCAAACACGAGGTTTCCCTCGGTGGCAACCGTCTGGGTCCATGGCAAGAAAAATGCCAACACGATAAACACTGAAACCGCAATGATCCAGCGACGGGGCTTGACCCACTGGTCCGTAGCGCGCGTCTGGAGGTAGAGCTCGCGCAACTCATTCGGCACCTCAGAATTCTCAATATCAAAGTCACTGAAGGTGCTTTGCTTGGACCATTCCGTCCAAAATGCCTTGTCCAACTTAGTGATGGAGGTCAGCATGTCAAACAGTGCCTCCGCGCTCGCGACAATTTTCTCGAGGCTGGTTAGGATGGTCAAAAAGATGATTTCAACCGCTACGAACTGGCCAATTGATACGCTTCGGTCGACCACGAGCCATCCTCCCGCAATCAGCAATAGAGCCGTGAGCGCGAGTCGAAGTCCTACCATGATACCGTTCATGCGGTACAGGACCCTAAAGTGGTCGCGGCGATTTTTCAGGTACTCCGTAAGTTGGTAGGTCACCTGACGGTAGGGCGGATCGGCATAGGCACCCTCTTTGGCCCGGCGCTGGGCAAACTCCTCGAGTTCGCGCACCACGTGGTACTTCTCGGAACTTTCTTCAATGCTGTAGCCAAGTCCGCGCGTGAACCCCACACGAAGCATCACAGCTGCCACCGCAAGTATGATGAAGGATACCGCAACAAATGAAAAGTCGTAGAGCAGTAAAAGCAGAAAACCAAAAACGAGCTGCAGCAAGGCCGCAGACGCGGTCACCAAAATCTTTGGCAACTCCTTTTGAATCGTAATCGTATCAAAAAAACGGTGAACGCGCTCGTACCAGTACCGACGTTCTCCCTCGGCTACTTCTTTGGGCATGGCCGCCAAAAAGTAGGAGGCGCTGCGCACAAATAGTCGCTGCTGAACCCATTCCGATAACCGCATCTGAAAGAGGCCAAAAATCCCCATCAAGAAGCTCGAAACCACGACCAAGAAGGTTAGAATCAACCATGTGGACGAGAGGCGTCCGCCCATCAGCTGACCAATGAGTGCTTGAACCCCGAGGGGAAGCATCAAGCTGAATGCTCCGCTGAGTACGGCAAACGACAGGATGCGAAAGATGTCCTTCTGATCCCATTTTAACAGTGAGAACAACCTCTTAAATGCTTCGTTTGCTTTAGTGTGTGCCATGGCGCGGTGTTAACCAAACAATGTGCCGTGTCAGTTAGAACTTCCAACTCAGGCCCGTTGTACTGAATAACGTGAATTGAGGCACGTCGGTTCCCGCCGGATAGGCATCGTAGTTCAATTGACCAATAATTACGAGGCTAAGGTCAGGCCTGATGGGCGCTGACAGCCGAGTATTGGCCATGGCCCTGAGGTCCTCAAAGCGACCAAAGCGGGGTTGGTAGTAGGCTACAGTGGTCCAGCGCCACTGATCCCACTGGCGATCAAGAGACAAGTACGTGTTGAGTCGAAGGCTGTTTTCAGTTTTTCCGTTGAATGACTCGACGTCGTATTCGTACATGAGCAATGGGTTAATAAAAAACTTGATTCCTGGACCAGAAATCGCCGTGTAGCGCGGCCCGCCCCCCATGTTGAAGCGTCGCGCAATCCGCATAGGCAGGTTGCTCTGCCATTCAACGAAGTACTCTGCAGTCAATTTGTCACTGTAAATTCGATTGTAGCGCACGTGCAGCATTCCGTTGCGCTCAAAGTCAAATTGGTTGTCACCCAATCGAGTGGCCCAGTTGGCACTGGCAATGCCGTACCACACGTGATCGCCGGTTCGGCGACTCATGTTGACTGATCCGTTGAGCTTGAGCAGCAGGGCTTGGGTTCCACCCAAGTAAAATCCTCCGTCGACACGGCCATGAACGTCTTGGGTTGTATCGGATTCCGCAGTCCCACGCATCGCTTCGACGTTGACGATTTGGGCGTGCGCCGACGTAATCAAAAAGGCAGCTAGGACAATTACAACGTGCTTCACGGATTCAAAAGTACCGAAATCATGCCGCGCGTATGTTTGCAGTATGCTACGCACCCTGTTTTTTGCACTCGCCACACTTGCTACAACAAATATATTGGCCCAATCTGATGACCTAAAGCAACGGGTTCAAGGGTTTCAGGCCGACCTCAAAGAGGGCTTTGTGGTAAAGACCCTCAACCTCAACGGAGAAAATTTGGGTGCACTCGAAGTCGAAGAAACGGCCACCCGAACGCACTTCAAAATGGAAGCGCGTGAAAAAAGTGAAGACAACCTCGGCCGGTCCGTGAAGCGAAGCGTTCACGTCCAAGTGTTTTCGTTTGAATCGATTGACGACCTCAACTGGGCAATGAAGCGCTGGCTTCCGGACTTTATCGACCACAGCGCAGTACGGCCAGGTCGGGATGTGAAAAATGTTCCGAACGTTGACCCTTCGGTGGTGATCATCGACGGAACCCACATTGCCGTCTTAACCCTGAGCTGTAGCCAGTTTGATCTCGAGTCGTTTCGGGACTGGCGGCAGCGCATGCTCACGTATTTTGGTAGTCCTTCTGCAGTCGTAGTCGAAGTACAGGGCTGCGAAGGGCCACTTATGTGGACAAAGAACGCTCCGGACCCGAAGGACCGATCCTGGAAGTAGGCCGTAGCCGCATCGGAATAAGCGAAATCGCCACCCAGATGTCGTGTGCACTGACCCGCATGCGATCACCCCAATCCGCGACAGTTCGCGCGACCCTCATGGTGTGGTGCATTGACCGCAAGCCAAAACCGCTCTTTCGGTGCCATTCCTGTACGGCCTCGTTGGCTTCTTTCGAAAAATCACCGTAGGCGGCAAGTGCCTCGAGAGGCATTCCTGCATTTCCCAGCCAAGGTCCTCTTGCCTTTTGGAGTTCCGTGGCCCGCTTCATCTTGAAGCGCATCTCTTCCCAAGGCACGGGTATGGTGTGCTCTGATGCAATGAGCGGAACCCCTATTTGGAAGCGGTCGAGAAATGGACCTGAAAAGCGCGCGAGGTACTTGTCCTTACGTCCCTCAGAACAGCTGCAGTCCAAATTTACGTGACCAGCAAAACCACAGGGACAGGGATTTGTTGCCCCAATGGTTTGCGGTGCCATCGCCCCTTCTCTGCTCCACAAAGCCTCCATGGGCTTGCGTAGGACTTCGAGGCTGCGCAGGTTTCGTTCGCCGAGCTCATCCAAGAATAGAATTCCGTTACCCGCCGCCCAAAAGGCACCGTGTGCGCCAACAAGTTGTACCGGTGACAGCACCGAAGACGGCTCAACAAAGGGCAAGTTGGGCTCAACCGTCGACCTAATGAGGTGTACTGCCCGAGCAAATTCAGTTTTACCAACCCCGGGAGGACCCCATAAAAATACGGGATGCCTGCCTGCTGAAGCGAGCCCTAAGGCCATCACTACATCGGGATCAAACCGAAGTTCGGGCCAAGGCTCAGGTTTCGCGGGACGAAGTTCTTGGGAGGCCAACTCTGGAACCTCGCCGTGCGTCAGGTAGGCAATGGCATGGGCCAAATTCGCCGCAGCGACCCAATTGGGGGCTGCGGGCCGCCACCATGCGTTGGCGGGATACACAAAGGGATCCTCGGACTCGTGGGGCGGCGCGGGACGATCGGACTCGGCCATACTCAGGGCGCCCTTGAGGTCCAGCGTTCCCATCGCTACCGTCGCAAAGCGCATGGGAATTTGACCTGAGGCCATCAGTACGCCAAGAGCGATCGGCAAATCCATCGACGACCCCAGCGCCCAGGGTCGGGTGGGCTGAAACGAAACCGTGATCCGCTTGCCGGGCCACTTGTATCCGGAAGCCATAAAGGCCGCATGGATGCGGCTCGGGGCCTCGCGAACTGTAGGATCGCGGGTTCCGACCATGTGAAACGAGAAGCCCGACGTCGCCGCGACGTCTACGCGCAGGCTGTGCCAACGGCCGTCAGCCCATGCCCATGTGTTGAGTGATGCTACCATGAGGCAAACAAACGACGGACTACTGCCCTTAGTCGGTTGCCAAACGTCTATAAATGTTTGTCGGGAGCCCGCTAACCCTTCACTCCTCTAAACCCCAAGCTTGCTGCAGCTCTGGGTTTAAAAAGACGTGGCTGTGCAGTTGAAGGTCTGAGCTCTGAAAGAGCCTATGTCCGTCAAGCTCAAGGTGGTAGTCCACTTCAGATTCAATGCTGCGAAGGATCCAGCGCTTTTGGCTTGCATTCCACAAGAACACACCCAACTCATCAGCTCCCTCGGGAACCGGGCGAAAGCGCACGATGTCCCACTCGTACAGATGGACGCGGTGCTTGTCGCGAATTCCGACCGACTCATCGACTTGTGCGTAGTCCAGCTCGCGGCCCGTCCACCAAAATCCGTCGGGCGAATAAAACTGGGTGCCATCGATACGGCGCAGGTATCCCACCACACGGTTGCCAATACGAAGTCGGTAGCGCTGCTCTTGCATACCTAGTTAACCCACTGTATGCGTAATTGTTGTAGACTAAATTCCCAATTTCCGCAGCGCCTCGCGCACGAGTGCGGAACGGAGCGGAATTCGGCAGGCCCAGTCTCCGCGTCGGCAAGAATCCGCCCCTAAAATGCTGCAGGGCTGGCAGTTCAAACGCTCCGACGTCATGATGTGGCGAACTGGACTCGGAGCGGCAAAGCCTCCGACGGGATGGGTCCCTGCCCACAAGGCAACCGTAGGTACCTGGTAGCGGTACGCAAGGTGCTGGGCGGCAGAATCGCTAACTACAGCGGCCCGAGCCTGGAGCCAAAGTGCCTCTTCGTCGGAGGCCGGTAGTCCAAGTGCGGCCCAAAACCCCTCTGGTGCGGCATCCTGCTGACCGCCTAGAAACACGGGCTCATAGCCCTCGGCTGCAAGCTGTTGGGCGAGCTGCGTTGCTTCGTCGAGCGGCCACCGCTTGGTCTCTCGGCTGGCATGTGGGGCGATAATGATGATGTTGCCACTGCGCTCGGTTGCGAGGAGGGTCTGGATCTCGATCCAACCCAAGTTGGCTAATGCCTTAAAATGAAGGTCGTAAACGTTGGTGACAGGCCTGGTCGACCCGCGCAGCACCGCGCGCCGCTGCGCACGAGGTTTGGCCATACGGCCTTGCGGAATCTGCAGGATCCAAGCAATCCACCGGCTGCTGCGCGTCCGAAGGTGGTTGTGGCCGTCGTACCATGCCGAGAGGTCGGCAGAGCGCATCCAGCCCCACCAAAACCACATCAAGGCAAAAAACCGACGGTAGGGACCTCGGTCGACGTCGAGTCCGTGAACTTCGATGCACGGGTGCGCCGGTAGGCGTTCCGCCCAGCGAGGGCGCGTAAAAAGGGTAATTCGGTCGCCCTCAGCCGCCACTTGAGACAGCACAGAATGCAGCAGCACCACATCGCCAAAGGCCGAAAAGCGAACGACGCCAAGGTGGCGCTTAGCCTTGCCCGCCATAAAGCGCAGGATTGGTCGCGGGATCGTTGTACAGCTTAAACTGCCGGTAGGGGGTGTAGCGCACCTGGCCAGACTGAACGTCAGCCCACAAGGCCGCGCAGGCGGTCATGAGGTCAGCGTGCTGGGCATCAGCGGCAGCCAAGCGCTGGCCACAGGCTGCCCGGTGGTCGTCGGATGCGTCGGACCGCTCAACCTCCACACGGAGGTGGTAGCGCTTGAGCTGTAAAATGCAGAGACGGTCGAGCGCCCATGCGAGGGATTCGGTGCGCACGGCTCCGTTGACGACCGGGACGGGCTGAAGCAGCTCGGCCAAGCGCAGATCGAGGGCCTCCACCGCGTCGGTCCGCTCCTGGTTCAGGGCATCGATGCGTCGTTTGATCTCCATTAACTGGTCGCTGGGCAGATCGCGGCGCCGCACTTCGTCCTCGAGGTGCCACTGGACCGTGTCAATCCAAGCCTTGGCGTACCAGGCTTGGTCCATGGTCCCTGGCTTGTAGGCCGGTGGGCACGGTGCATCCCATCGGTCGCGCACATGGTAGTCTTCGATGGCCGATTCGAGCAGCGAAAGGATTCGGTCGAGCGTCACTTGGCGGCGTTAAATACCTTAAGGCCAGCATCCAACCAATTCATAAACACCGAGGGGTCGGGATCGTATGCCGTATGGCCGTTGAGCGCAGTCGGATCCTCCACCGCTGGGTCCATCAGTACGTAGTACGGCTGGGCGTTTGCGTTGAAGTACTGGGCCTGCAGGTCGCCCCACTTTTGGCCAATGGTCTTGATTTTTTTACCGGTGGTTTCGCTCACGCGCTGCTCGCTCTCGGCAAGCGGAGTCCGCTCGTCCACGTACAGCGACACGAGCACCACGTCCTCAGCTAAGCGCTGTCGCACTTGGGGGAGTGACCACACTTCTTCTTCCATTTTGCGGCAGTTGACGCATCCCCATCCAGTGAAGTCGAGCAGAAGGGGCTTGCCTACCACTTTGGCGTAGGCGCGGGCCTCCTCGAGGTCGTTAAAGCAGGGCAGATTCAGCGGGCAGTGGGCGTCCTCGCTTAACTTCTTTTCGCCTGAGGGCGCGGAACCGGATCCGAATCCGTTCGGGTTCTCTGAATAAAATGAAGGAGGTGGGAATCCAGCTACGAGCTTTACCGGCGCACCCCAGATTCCGGGAAGAAGGTAAAACCCGGTTACCAGAAACACGACACCCGTGAGCATGCGGCCCACACCGAGGCCGCCCTTTGGCTCGTCGTCGTGCGGCATGCGAAAGACGCCAAAGAGGTAGAGCGCAGTGGCGAATGCGATTCCGACCCAAAGGGCCAAAAAGAGTTCGCGCTCGACCCAGTGCTTTTGCCACACCATGTCGGCAGTGCTCAAGAATTTAAGGGCGAATGCCAGTTCGAGGAAGCCCAGCGTAACCTTGACGGTATTGAGCCATCCGCCCGACTTGGGCAAGCCCTTCAGCCACCCCGGAAATGCTGCAAACAGCACAAACGGAAGCGACAGCGCGAAGCTGAATCCGAACATTCCGATGGCGGGTCCGAGGAGCTCACCGCTCACGGCCGTGGCCACAAGCAACTGTCCGATAAGTGGGCCGGTACAGCTAAAGCTCACCAGTGCGAGGGTGAACGCCATAAAGAAGATTCCGAGCAAGCCGCCGCGCTGCGACTGGTCGTCAGCCTTGTTGACCCACGACGACGGAAGCGTGATTTCAAACGCCCCAAAAAAGCTGATGGCAAACACCACAAATAGGGCAAAAAAGGCGAGGTTGAACCAGGGGTTGGTCGCCATGGCGTTCAACGCGTCGGATCCGAAGACCACCGTCACGAGAAGGCCGAGGACCACATAAATGACGTTGATGCTCACCCCGTAGAGAATGGCCTTGCGCACTCCGTCGGCCTTGGACTTGCTCTGCTTGAGAAAGAAGCTTACCGTCAGCGGAATCATCGGAAAGATGCACGGCATGATCAAGGCGAAGAATCCGCCGAGCATTCCGGCTCCGAAAAGGGCCCAAAGGTTAATTGACTCGGCCTCTTGGCCTTCTGCCTGAGATGACTCTTGGCCTTCAGACGGAATCTTATCTCCCGCGGGTTGGCTCGAGGGCTCCGTGGATTCGACCGCTATGGGCTCTTGGCTCGTGGGCTCTTGGTCTGTTGCGGGGGCCTCCTTGGGGGTATTGAGCTTGGACTCGCCCAAGAGTTCGGGTTCTGCTGCGGCCGGAACCTTAAACACCAAACTCACGTAGTCCGGGGGAAGGCAGCGCTCGTCGTCGCAGACCATGAACTCGACTTCGGCCGTGTAGGTGAAGGCAGCGTTGCTGATTCGCTTGGCCGTGATGACGAAGTCCGCCTTTTTGGCGAAGTAGGCCAGCTCCATTCCGAAGTTTTTGTCAAACTCCTTGATGGGCTTGGGCTCGCGCACCGGCCCTTCGGTCTTGAGGTCCTTAGACGCGGGCAACGTAAACGCGGTCGGAATGGGGCCGTCCGCACCAATGAACTGCGAGTACACGTGCCATCCGGCGTCAATTTTTGCGGTAGCGACCAATTCGAGCTTGCCGCCGTCGAGGTTCCGCACCGAAGTGGACCACGTGACGGGCTGAAGAATTTGCGCAAAGGCCGCAGAAGTGGCGACCAAAAGAGCAGCAAGGGTGTGGATCAAACGATTCATAAGCTT
>JBIPMA010000042.1:0-8009 GCA_044369335.1 Schleiferiaceae bacterium
CTTTTTTGGCGCCGGCGGCAAGCTCCCGACGCAGCGCGGACTGCACCGCAAGCACGTGATGGAGGCCTGCCACCAAGCCCTCGAGCGCCTCCGCGTCGACTACCTCGACCTGTACTTCTGCCACCGTCCCGACAAGGCGACTCCGATCGAAGAGACGGTCTGGACGATGCACCAACTGATCATGCAGGGCAAAATCTTGTACTGGGGCACCTCTGAGTGGAGCGCCGAAGAGATCATGGACGCCCAGCGCGTCGCCGACCAGCACCACCTGATTGGCCCTACCATGGAGCAGCCGCAGTACAACCTGCTGCACCGCGAAAAAATGGAGTCCGAGTTTCTGCGTCTTTTTGAGCGCATTGGCCTCGGAACCACGATTTGGTCACCCCTCGCTTCGGGCATTTTGACCAACAAGTACCGCGATGGATTGCGCGACGATTTTCGACTGAACCGCGACGAACTTTCGTGGCTGAAAGACCGCAACGTTGTCGACGAAAAGCTGGCCGTAGCGGGCCTCTTGGCCGACCTCGCTGCCGAGCTCAGCATCACCCCTGCGCAGTTGAGCATCGCGTGGTGCCTCAAGAATCCGCACGTATCAACCGTCATGCTCGGCGCGACCCGCGTGGAGCAACTGCGCGAAAACCTCAAGGCCGCCGAGGCCGTGGCGCTCCTGACCCCCGAGGTCATGGAACGCATTGAGGCCATCGTGGGCAACAAGCCGGAACTGGCACCGTACTAAGCAGCTGCTTTCTTTCGTTTAACTACGGCTCTGCGAACCGTGTAAACCGACTCGGCGCACTACGCTGACGGAGTTTTGAAGCGTTCCCCACGGTGGGGAGCACTAACTTCAAAATCTCTATTGCTATGCGCACGTTGCTTGTTGCCAGCTCGATGCTGGCCGCCTTAACCCTCTCCGCTCAAAATGCCGACTACGTCGACGCCATCATCAATGTCGACGAGGCGGCTATGATCCGCGCGGTCAATGCCCAAGGGTCTAGCCTCACGGACATGACTTTCAACATCGTCGCCCCCACCGTGGTCGGCGCACCCTTTGCCCAAGTGGCCAGTCAAACCATGTACCTGCAGTATACCTCGGTCAAGGGGGCTGCTCCCGACGACCAGCGCCAAATCTCGGTAGACGTGATTGGCGGCGATTTCCCTGCCGGCGTGAGCTTGTCCCTCGCGGCAAATGCGGCAGGCACGGGCACCACAGGCCTCGGTCACGAAGTCACACTGGACAACAGCCAGCAGTCAGCTGTGCTAGTGAGTGGATTGGGGTCGGCCTACAGCGGAACCGCCGCAGGCCAGGGAATTCCGGTCGCCTACGTGCTGAACTACGCGACCGAAAACTTAGATGCCTCTACGGCTGGCATGGTATCACTCCAATTCACGATAAGCAACATTTAATGAATTGCAGGTTTGGAGGCCCAACCGTTGCGGGTTGGGGCCTCCTTTTTTTCAGTTCCCTGCCAGCGTGGGGGCAAGTTGTCGTAGTCAATGGCCTTGGGCACTTTCACCCTTGGGACCAACTCGCACTCGGAAGCATCACACTCATGAATCCCACATCTGACAGCTTGCGCGTGCTGGTCCAGACCGACAGCCTTTGGGGTCCGCAGCATCCCCTGCGGATTGCCAGCGAGGTACGCATGCCACCCCAAAGCCGCAAGTCAGTACCCTACGAATGGCTAGAAACCGATTCATCGAGCCAAGGCCTGCGCATCTACCTATCCACTGTGAACGACGCCTCCTCACCTGCCGCTCCGGCAGGAGAACTTCGCGTTCGCATTTCGACCCGGTACGCCGTAGATCTGTACCGCGGGCGGATCACCGACGACCTCGATGTTCGCTGGACCGTTGAAGGGGTCCACGTATTCAACCGCGGCCGTGATTTTTGGGCGGGCTCGTGCTATACATTAGACGGTTCCATGCGCGGAACCTCTCGACTCGCCAGCGGGGTTCTTCGGCCCGGTGACGCGCGAATTTGGAGTGTTCCAGCCGATGCCGACGGCATTTGGCTTGAACGCGTGGACGGGTATGTCGTTGCGAGTCCCAAGCCGTGAGTTTCGCGCTTTGGTGGGCCTTGGTGTCGCTCCCAGGCGGAATCTGGCCCAGTTTCGGCACCTCAGGGGTTGCCGGGTCAACCCAGTGGTTTATCCAAACACCCAATCTACCCGCCGGCAGGCCCCAGCTCAGCCTGCAGCACCGCCACTGGTCGCTGCGCTACGGAGCACAGGCACAAGGCTGGGCATGGCAGGTTCAGTCCCGAAACCTTGGTGTTTGGTGGTCACCCGGCAGGACGCCTCAGCTGCATGGTCTCGGCAAGGTTGGACTGCACAAGGATCCTGGAAGGGATTTAGCGCAGTCCGAACCTACCAGGGTCAGTACGGACTGGGCTACCAACTCGAAGCGACCAAAATAGACGTCCAATGGGGGCCTGCAATACGCAGCTTTGGAATTCGCCACGGTGATCTAGAATGGCGGCGGAGCATCAATGCAGTCGGAACCACCGACCTCATACGTATTCGCCGAGGCCGCAGCATCGCAGAATGGCGAAGCACCAACCTCGCCCACCACAGCCAGCAGCAAATTGGGTTCCGCACGAGTTGGGGCCCTAGCCGATTTTGGGTTCAAGTAGTATCCCAAGGAGGCCATTCACAGGCCCTCGCCCGAGTAAGCTACAGCCAAACCCAATGGGGAACGGCCACACTGGGATATGCTGCGGGCCAAACGATGCTTCGCTACCACGTACCAGACCGTGGCGCCTTTCGCGGAAGCTTCGTCGAATGGGGTGCGGCAACCCAAGTTCACGCAGTCTATAAAGGTCGAGGGATTGCCGTCATGTGGAATCCCCACGGCAAGCAACTAAGCATGCAACTCTTTGCCCGCCACCAGTTTGCGCCCAGAACTCAAACCGAAGTACTGGCAAAGACCGTAGAGGCCACGCCCTGCTGGCTCGACATTACGTACTCGTTTGTTGGAGAGCCGCCGAATATTGAACTCAAACTTCACGGACCGAGGACGCACCGCGTGGTGCTCGTTCCGCAAAACCGACAGTGGAAGGACCACGTTCCACCAGGGCGCTACGCGGTAACGGGGTCGGCTCCCAAGGAATGGAAGCTCGAACTACCTGTGGACAGCATCACCCTAACTCCGGGTAGGAATAGCCCAGTTTGGATCGGATTAAAGCCTCACGTGACGCAGATTCGGTGGGTTAGCGGTCCAAGTGAATCGCCGGAATAAGGTAGCCCACTGCAGCGCCGACCACAGCACCCGCAATCACATCGGACGGATAGTGCTTGCCTGCTTCGACACGCTGCCAACCCACGTAGGCCGGAACCAAGGCCGCAGCAGACCATACCACCGGTGCCCAACGCGAATCGGGGTGCATGTCGTTCCACACCTTGGCTGCAAAGAAGGTGTTGCAGGCGGTCAGGCTGGTATGACCCGAAAAGAATGACTTGCGGGCGTCCGCTTCCATTCGATCCGCCAATGGCGCACCATCGAAGTACACAAACGGACGGTTACGGCGGACCAAATTCTTCACGGCATCGGTCAGAATCAGCGTGCTTAAGTTGGTTTGAAACCACATGCTCCCCAACACCACTGCGTCACTCACGCGGCGGTCAGCTTGAGTGTGGACAAGGGCAGTGAGACCGGCGGTTCCGAAGGCTGCAAACAACGCGTAGTCCGAGCGATGGCCTGCGGCCTCATCCCATCGATTGAGCGCCACACGGTCCCAACCAACGACCTGGGGCGACCCCAACGTGGCGAGCTCGAATTGACTGAAGCCGCGGTGCTGGGAAGCGGCATAGGCGTTCCAACCTAGAAGGGCTGCATTTGCTCCGTAGGTCAGCCCATCCGTGCGCATGCTGAGGCGGTAGGGAATCTGAGCCCACGCAAACTGGGTGGCTAGCAGAACGATAGCGAGAAGGAAGCGACGAATCATATGGTTCTAGTACTGAACCTGCAAGGTATGGCGCTCGCTGCCGAGCTCGTCCTGCACGTTGAGCACATACCAACCTGCAGGCAATCCGCCTAGGTCGAAGTGCTCAAGGTCTGAACCCGCACGTATCCATCGGCGAAGCACGCGGCCTTGGGCATCGACGAGCTCGACCTGTCCCTTTGCGGCAGGGCGATCCAGCCAAAATCCGTCAAGCGCCGGATTGGGGAACACGCGCGATGTAGATGCCGCCAGTTCTGGAGCTGAAAGTGTGATTTGTGGCTTCACAAGCTTTTCGCTGGTGTACAGTCGGTACCCTCCCGGAGCCAGTGACAGCGAAGCCGTCGGGTCGGTCACCACAATGGAATCGCCCGTGAAGTACTCGTACCAGGTGCCGACCTTGGTAAACGCCGGAATGGCGCTCTGCGTAGTCACCGCGAAGTTGCCGAGCACCACCGCGTCCATTCCTGGACTATTGAAGATCATTCGCTTCACACTTCCGGCGAGGCTGTGGCTGAAGGTTCCATCCCTAAAGGTCGCAGGGTGAGCTCGGCGCACATTGAAGATGGCGGCAGTCACGTCGTAGAGTCGGCGGCGCTCCGGAACCTGATAGTAGTTCCACAAAATCGGCTTGTTGCAGACTCGGCAGGGGTTGTTGATGGATACGTCGTATCCCAGTTCGCCGAACATCCAAATCATGCGTGGCCCAGGTATGAGGTAGGCGAATAAATTTAAAGCTTCGGCTCGACCTAAACCGGTGGCTAGTGACCGCGGATTGTGGTTGGGATTAGACTGGTTTCCGTAGGTGTTGACTTCGTACATCAAGCGCTCTTCGTCGTGACTTTCGGGGTACGAAACCAACCCAGGCTGCGACCATCCGCGCGAACCGTAGTAGGCCCATGAGAAGTTGCTCTGGCTATGTCCAGCTGCGGCTTGGTGAAAGTTGTAGGTCTGGTTGCCCCAAAGCATCATTCCGTAGTCCGCGAGAATCTTCTCTTCGTTGTTGTTGCACCAGTGCTCCAAAATGACGTGGGCATTGGGGTTAACAGCCCAAATCGTATCAGCGATTCGCTTGAGAATGTCTTGGCGCGTCGCAGAAAAGTCGGTTTGCGCATTCACAAACCCCTTGGTAAAGTCAAAACGAATTCCATCAATCTGGTATTCCTGAAGCCAAAACGTCGTGATTCGGTCTACAAAATCCTTGGTCGCCTGCGACTCATGGTTGAAGTCGTAGCCCCAGCAGTACGCAGGGTGCGGGCACGTCGGATTAAACCAGGGGTTGTCGGCCGCGGGGCGGTTGTTGGCGGAATCCCAGTACATCGCAAGCAGCGGACTCTGACCAAAGGCGTGGTTGAACACCATGTCGGCAATTACTGCTATCCCCTTGCTGTGGCACGAATCCACAAACTCCTTGAACTTCTCGGGGGTTCCGTAGTACTTATCGAGCGCCATATGAAAGCTCGGATTGTAGCCCCAGCTCTCGTTGTTCTCAAACTCGTTGTTGGGCATGAGTTCGATGGCATTGATTCCGAGGCGCTGCAAGTAGCCCAGCGTATCGATGAGTGCTTGGTAGTTGCGGGCAACAATGAAGTCGCGCACCAGCAACTCATAGATAATTAAGTCAGCCTTTCCCGGCGGAGTAAAGTTGGTATTCTTCCACACATACTCCGACTTTCCGGGACGCAGTAGCGCACAAAATCCGGTGGTCTTGCCCGTTGGGTAGGGATGCAAGCCGGGCCAGGTTCCGGCAGGAATTCCCGCATCCGCACCTGGATCAAGGATCAATTCGGCAAAGGGATCTGCAATCTTTACCGCACCGTCGATCCAGTACTGGTAGGCATATGTTTGGCCTGGCGACACCTTGACTTCGAGCCAAAAACGTTCCCCGTCCGGAGTTTGATTCATAAAGTAGGTGGTGTCGGGCACGAACTGGTTAAAGTCACCGAGCACGTACACAAATTCCTTTCCGGGAGCGCGAAGCACTAATCCTACAGTACTGTCGTTTAAATAATTAGCCCCATCCAGCCAGCCCGTTGGCAACGCAGATACTAAGGGATTGGGATTGCTGATGTAGCGCAGCGTATCGTAGGCTGTAGACGTTCCAGAAATCGCTTCAAGCACCACCGTGTGCTGGCCGGATTGTGCGACAAGCAGATCGTAGTTCAGCGACGTGGCATTCGAGACCGTGGTCTTAAGCACCCCGTTGTCGTAAATTTTCAGTGTTGCGCTTTGGTTCGATGCCACCACGAGCGAAATGGTATCTCCGATTTCTGCAATTTGAGGGCCTGTAGGCGCAAAAAATGCCGCGAGCAACCCCGCATTTGCTGGATAAATCGGGTAGTAAATGTCTGAACCGTCGGCGCTACGCCCCACCACGGTTCCGGCTGCGTTTCGAAACACAAACGCTAGCTGCTGCACCTGAGTTCCCGTCGGAAACCCATAAAACGTTGGAATGTGGTACTTAATCCGGTGCATACTGCCTCCCATATCCGTCATCAGGACCTTGGCCGTGGGCTGGCCCCACACCCCTTGAACAAACTGCCAGTTGGTGGGCGACGTCGAGGCCGATGTAATCAACCCGGCGTGGGCGTATACGGGAGTGGTTCCGACCAGCGCACCATTACCCTGAGCCGCATTGTACACGATGGTCACCGTATCGTTTTGGGTCGGAAAAGCCGGCGTCACGCTCAAAATTTGCGCGGAACCTGCGGTCGCGCCGACCAAAGCCAGACTTAGGAGTAGTTTTTTCATAACCTAAAAGTAGTAAGCGTACTGCGTACACTTAATAAAAAATCTTCGAAATCCCCGTAGATTTCACTTATGAAAACGTTTTTCTGTGCAATTCTTGCCTCCTTCACTCTCACTACACCACAACTATCGGCCCAAACGCCACGAATCGAATTCGAACTCGGCTACCTGCGAACCTGGCACGCGGACGATGTGGTGACTCGCAGCGACTGGATTCAGGTTCCCGGAACCTGGCGCGACCCCAGCACCCTGCCCGGCCAGAGCCAGTACGCCTTCACCTTTCGGGATACCGCGTGGGCCTACAGATTTAACCACAACCACCCGATGTTCGCGACGCGCATTCGCCTCGGAACCCGTCCCGAGGCCCCCTGGCAGTTCTTTCTGATTCAATCAGCGATGTGGAACTCGTGGCACCAGCTCTCATTCATGCTCGGGGCCGAAGCCAGCTACCGCCCCAACGACCGGTGGCGATTCGCACTTCAGGCCGGAGGCCTTTCAGGCTACCACCTCGTCCATACGCTCCAAAATTCCGCGCTGCTTTCGGTAGATGGACCCGACGGCGGAGTCTTTGCCGGCGCCAACCTCACTGCGGACTACCAAATCACGAAGCATTGGCGCGCCCGACTCGCGGGCAACCACCTGATCGCCGGACTCGGCATCTACTACGCTTGGAGCCCTAAAGCGGATCCAGGACCACGTAGCGAACCCAGGTAACCGACGGCTGCACACTGCGATCCGACATATCGTACCAGGCACGAATGCGGAGCGAAGAAGCTCCCTCCCAACCCAGGCCAACACCCAAAATTTGGGAATCCTTGCGGTACCACGAATAGGGATCTTCAGGGTTTCGGCTTTGAAAAATTCCCTGCCCCAATTGAGCCATAAAGTTCTCAGCCCGCCAGTAGCTCGCATCGAGGAACACACGCTTTCTGAGCCTCAATTGGGCCTCAAGTGAAGTTCCGTAGCCCGACTTTTCAGGCCCAAATCGCTCCAGCGGATCCGCATAGCGAAGGTGCGCCGCCCGCACTTCGAGGGCACTAAACTGCAGTCGACCCAAAAGTCCGTAGTTCAAACGGTTTCCGTCCACATCGGGCGAAGCATCAATTTGGCCTCCGACGTGGTGGTACTGAAGCAGGCCCTCAAACCGCCCGTGCTCACCAACCCAGCCTGCGGTCAGCCCGCCGTGAATGCATTCCTTAAATGGGCTTCCGTAGTCTATGGCCGTCAGCCATTCGGCCCAGTAGTGGGCCCTGAACCCGGCGCCGGAGGCGGTTCCGCTCAACCCATACACCACCGGAACCGCATAGCGTAAATCCGGATTCAG
>JBIPMA010000043.1:0-7959 GCA_044369335.1 Schleiferiaceae bacterium
GCTCAAGGCCAAAATCAAAAACCTGCGAAAACTCCTGGAGTTGGGCAAAGTCACCCTCGCGGTTGCGGCCAAATCGGTGGTCATAGCCGACGATGAGGTGGCGCATGCCGAGGTGACCGACCAGGTCGCGGCGCACAAAATCCAATGAAGACGTCTGCGCAAACTCGGCGGTGAATGGATGCTCCACCAGGGCGTCCAAGCCCGCGGCTGCCAGCAACTCGGCCCGCTCTGAGGGCAGCGTCAGGCGCGACAGCACAAAATCCGGATGAATCAGCTTGCGCGGATGGGGTTCCAAGGTGAGCAAGACTGCGGTTCCGCCCAGCTCGCGCGCCTTGGCCACGGCCCGCGCCACCAGTTTTTGGTGCCCGAGGTGGACACCGTCAAAGGTTCCGAGCGTGACCACAGTGGGGCCGCTCGCAACAAAATCCGAAAGCTGGTGGTAAATCTGCACGTCCTGAAGGTCAGGGGCAAAGATATTTCCGAACTTCGCGCTATGACGCTCCACGCCCTCAGCCTCGCGGCGGCCACCTTTCGCCGAAACCCTTACCCCTTCGCGGCCACCGGAGCCATTGCGCTTGCCCTCAATCTTCTTGGACTTATTCACCCGATACTCTCAACAATTGCCGGACTGTTTGTGCTCCCGATGCTGTACGTCGGCCTTGGGACGCTTGCCGAAGCCGAACCCGGATTGCGCTTCACTCAAGCCCTTCGTCTGGCGCTCTCGGCGTGGCCGCGCACTGCCGCACTTGGAGGAATGATGTTCATCCTCTTCCTCTTTCTATCGACGCTACTTGGTATCTCACTTTCTGCCCTCTACGGCGACGAATTAATGGTCTTAGCTCAGACGCACGAATCAGATCCTGCCGCGTTTTCGCAGGCCTTGCTTCAAGAAATCAACTGGTCGGCCTCAGCCTTTGGCTTGGCCGCTCTTGTGCTGTTCACGCTGGGGCTTATCGCATTGGTCTGGATGGCGCCCTTCGCGTTGGTATACCACAACATGAACGTGCTTCAAGCATTTCGTTGGTCCGTTCAAATGACTCGCCCGCACTTTGCGGCGCTGTTCCCCGCGCTGCTCCTTTGGGTACTGTTCTCTGGTTTGAGCGGAGCCCTAATCGGGCTGAACATCATTCTTTGGCCATTTACCGCACTTTTTCATTTTTATTGCTTTAGGGCCCTAGGGAAGCAAGCAGTCTAGGTCGTACCTTTGCACCCGAATTCAGAATCACTCCATTCCGCACAACCATGGCGAACGCAAAAGGAAAAATTGCCCAGGTCATTGGCCCAGTAGTAGACGTCTACTTTGAAGACGCACAGGCCCTTCCCAAAATCTACGACGCGTTAATGGTAACGCGCCCCAATGGCCAACAGGTCATCCTTGAAACCCAGCAGCACATTGGTGAAGACACTGTGCGCGCCGTATCAATGGACTCAACCGACGGATTTACCCGCGGTCAAGAAGTGGTTGCACTCGGCAAATCCATTGCCATGCCCACAGGTGACCAAATTCGCGGACGTGTATTCAACGTTGTAGGCGCCGACATCGATGGCCTTGGCGGGATGGACATGGCCAATGGCGGCCTGTCGATTCACCGTGCTGCTCCAAAATTTGAAGACCTTTCTACCGCCACCGAAATTCTGCTGACCGGAATCAAGGTCATCGACCTGATTGAGCCCTACGCAAAAGGTGGTAAAATTGGATTGTTCGGTGGTGCAGGTGTCGGTAAGACCGTACTCATCCAAGAGCTCATCAACAACATCGCCAAGGGGCACGGAGGTCTATCTGTTTTCGCCGGCGTAGGTGAGCGTACCCGTGAAGGAAACGACCTGCTCCGCGAAATGATCGAAGCCGGCATTATCCGCTACGGCGAAGACTTCATCCACTCTATGGAGGGTGGTTCATGGGACCTCAGCAAAGTGAACATGGAAGAGCTCAAAGAATCAAAGGCAACCTTCGTGTTTGGCCAGATGAACGAGCCTCCAGGTGCACGTGCTCGCGTAGCCCTTTCAGGTTTGACCCTTGCAGAATACTACCGCGATGGCGAAGGAAGCGGCCAAGGAAAGGACATCCTCTTCTTTGTCGACAACATCTTCCGCTTCACCCAAGCAGGTTCTGAAGTTTCGGCCCTACTTGGCCGTATGCCCTCTGCAGTAGGTTACCAGCCCACGCTCGCTACCGAGATGGGAACCATGCAAGAGCGCATCACCTCGACCAAATCAGGTTCGATCACCTCAGTACAAGCGGTATACGTACCTGCAGACGACTTGACCGACCCGGCACCTGCTACGACGTTCGCCCACTTGGACGCTACCACAGTACTTTCTCGTAAGATTGCGGAACTAGGTATCTACCCTGCGGTAGACCCCTTGGACTCAACTTCACGCATCTTGACCCCAGAAGTTGTTGGTGACGAGCACTACGCATGCGCTCAGCGTGTAAAAGAGCTTCTCCAGCGCTACAAAGAGCTGCAGGACATCATCGCCATCTTGGGTATGGAAGAGCTTTCTGAAGACGACAAAATGGTCGTTCACCGTGCGCGCCGCGTACAGCCCTTCCACGTTGCAGAGCAGTTCACCGGTATCCCAGGGGTGTTTGTAGACATCAAAGAGACCATCAAAGGCTTCACCATGATTATGGACGGCGAACTCGACAAGTACCCTGAGGCTGCATTTAACCTCAAAGGTTCAATTGAAGAAGCCATCGCCGCAGGTGAGAAAATGCTCGCAGAGGCCTAATTCGCACCGAACATGGCACTGACGGTCGACATCATCACTCCAGAGCGCAAACTCTACTCGGGTACGGCAACTGCGGTGCAGCTTCCCGGAACCGAAGGTTTGTTTCAAATTTTGACGAACCACGCCCCGGTTATGGCCGCTTTGGCCGCGGGTCGAGTGAAAATTGACGGAGCCAAGGGCACCGAATACGTCGAAATTGACGGTGGAGTTGTCGAAGTTTCGAGCAACACCGTGACCGTTCTGGCTAAGTAATTCCCAGAATGTTGAGCTTATGCCCGGCCCCTTGGTCGGGCTTTTTTTTGCCTCCCCAGACCGAACTACCTTCGCGCTGTGCACGGAGAACCTATTGAATTCCTTCCCTGGTGGTGGTACGCTATAGCGGTGACTGGTCTCGCGATCATTGCGGCACTATGGTCTCCCAACGCGCAAGGACGCCGCCGTATGAGCCGGCTGGGTATTCAACTTTGGTCTGACGGACTTCCCTCGGCTCTTGGCCCATGGGTGAGCATCGCTACATCGCTCGCAGTAGTAGGAATTCTCTATGTGGGAGCAGGCCTACAGCCTGCCTATTCGGGACTCGTGCTTCTCGCACCTTGGATTCTTCACGCCATCGCCGGAAGCATTTGGAATGCCGTTCGCATCCACCAAACCTACCATCAATTTCGAAGCATGCTCATGCCCTTCTTAGTGCTTCTTGTAGTACCCTACGCGTGGTGGCGCCTCACCGGCAGCGGTCCACAGCCCCAACTTAGCCTAATAATCTTAGTATCAGCATTTGGCGTACTATATGTTACCTCTGTATTGCGCGCTGCAATCATTTATATAAACCGCGGACCCGGGCCTTTGTACTTCAGAATTGCCTACCTTTGCGCCCTGGAAGCGATACCGTGGTTATGGATTCACAATTACCTGAGCGCAAACGCAAAGTAAAAAGCATCTTGGTCTCCCAACCGGAGCCCCAAGCAGGGAACAACCCCTATCTCTTACTCGCCGAAAAGCATAAGCTCAAAATAGACTTTCGACCCTTCATTGAGGTCGTGGGAGTAACTGCCGCTGAGTTTCGCAAAGACAAGATCGCCTTGGGCGAATACAAGTCATTCATCTTTACGAGTCGGAATGCCATTGACCACTTTTTTCGCATGTGCGAAGAGATGCGCGTCACTATTAACCCCGAGTGGAAGTACTTCTGTACCTCTGAAGCGGTAGCCTTCTACCTGCAGAAATTTGTTCCGTACCGCAAGCGCAAAATCTATCCCGCGAAGTCTGCGCTCACGGATCTGATTCCGACCCTTAAAAAGCAGCGCGGAGAGCACTTTTTGATGCCAACCTCAGATGTGCTGAACCCAGAGGTTCCTGCGTCCCTGGCCACCGCCAATATCAAGTGGACCCGCGCGGTGATGTACCAAACTGTGGCTGCCAACTTGAGCGACCTCAGTGAGGTGAAGTACGACATGCTCGTTTTCTTTAGCCCTGAAGGCATTAAGTCGTTGTTTAAAAACTTTCCAGACTTTGTGCAGGATGCCACGCGCATCGCGGCATTCGGAAGCACTACCCACCTTGCTGCTAAGGAGCACAACCTAATCGTGGATGTGCCCGTGCCCTCGCCCAAATTTGCGTCGATGGCGCAGGCGCTCGAAGCCTACGTCGACGAAGTCAATAAGGGAAAGTAATGGCCGACCTGCGCTTCCCCCGCGAGGAGCGCTTGAAGTCGCGAACCTCCATCGGACTTTTATTTAGCCGCAACTCGCGCAGTATAGCGGAATCTGGACTGCGCCTCGTGTGGCGCCCTGCTCCGGAACCCCTTGCGCGGGGCGTTCAAGTACTTGTGGCTGCCCCAAAAAAGCGATTCAAGCACGCTGTGGTGCGCAACCGTGTGAAGCGTTTACTCCGAGAAGCCTGGCGAATGGAGCGCGGTACGCTTCCGGACGAATGGCTCGACGCCCAAAGTCCCAAACTTATCGGGCTGATTTACACGGGTGAGGCCGAACCAACCCTCTCTGGCTTGCGCGCCACTTTGCGGATCCTACTGGACCGCAGCACGTGGTAGGCTAGCGCCAGGTTCCGTCCAACCGACGCGGCAAGCTGTGGTAGATCGCCGTAGCGATTAGGACGACGCCCATTGCGCGTTCGAGCATCGATTCGGTGAGCAAAATGAGTAAAAGGGTGAGCGCAAGGGCCTGACCACCCCTAGTCCAGTTGGATTTCATGCCGCAGTAGGCCATTCCGAGAGCCCAGATGGCGATTCCAAAGAGGCCAATTCCGGCCCAAAGCTGCAGCACTTGATTATGGACATTGAGTTGGCGCTTGAGGCCAAAGCGGTAGTTCCAATCGGTGTAGAGCTTCATGAGCTCGGGCTGGACCTGGTCCGCCCCCACTCCACGCCATACATCAGACTGAATGACTTGCCAGGCCGCCTTGGCCTGTACGACCCGAGTATCCACAGAACCTGTGGCCCAATAAGGGTCCGCCTTGGTGAGCTTGCCTAAGCTGCGCTCTGAGGGCACGAGGGCGACGGCCAGAACCAGCGCGAATCCGAGTCCAATAGCCCAAGGCATCCAGCGCCGGCTTTTTGAGCGACCCGAAAACCACCACAGTCCGCCGAGGACGACGGCGGCGAGCGCCATTCGGCTTCCGGCAAGTACCGCAACCACGGCGAACAACGCAAGTAGGACGGGGCGAACGGCACCGCGAAACCGCAAGTCCGTAGCCACTGATGCCCCCGCAAGGCCCAAATAAAGCGTGAGGTAGCTGTGCTGGTGTGCAAACTCAGCAAAATCGCGGTAAAACAGCGGTTCGAGACTTTTGGCCTCGAAGGCGAGGTAGGTACCGTGGCCCAAGAGGCCGAGTGATAGCACGATTCCGCCCGCGATCAAACCCTCGTTCCACGCTCGATGCTGGCGGCGCAGGGCCAGTGGAACCCACAGCATCGGCATCCAGCGCAGCATCGTTTCAAGTGATGGAGCCGTCGTCCATAGCGCACTTGCCGCCAACGCGGCAAAGCCAGACCACAGAGCGACATCGACTGGTAAGGGCTTCCAGCGGCCACGCGCCGCAACCAGCGATAGCAGGGCTGCGGCGGCGAGCGCCACACCCGTTCCGAGGTCCCACCACGGCATCAAAATAGCTGCCGCCCGAACCAAATAGGAGATAATTTGACGCTCCACTACCCGAAAGGTAGCCTAAAGTCCGTTTGCCGACAAGCGCGGAAGACGCGGAGAAAGCCCGGTAAGCACCTCATAACTAATGGTTCCGCAGGCTGAAGCCACATCCTCTAGGCGCACATGACGGCCCAAAAGTTCGACGCGATCGCCCACCTTGAGTGGCACGTCAGTCGCATCGACCATCAGCATGTCCATGCACACGCGGCCCACAATCGGTAGGTATCGGCCGTGGGCAAACGCTTGGCCGCGCCCGTTGCTCAGGGCGCGCGGAATTCCGTCTGCGTAGCCAATCGGAAGCGTGGCGATCACTCGGTCGCGGTCCGACGCGTCTGTTGACCCATATGACACCCCTTCGCCCGCAGGAACATGACGAATCTGACTCACCGTCGTGGTGACGTGCACTACGGGTTGCAGCGCCGCGGCGTCCACCGGGTCCAGTGAGGCCCCCATCAAGCCGATTCCAAGTCGAACCATGCCCCCCGCAGCCCACGGATGGCGGGCCACCGCAGCGGTATTGGCCATATGGCGCCAAACCGTCATACTGAGTCCGGCCTCGAGCGCGTCCGCAAAGCGCGTGAATTCAGCCCACTGCTTGCGCGTGAGCGCATCCTTGGTCGCATCTTCAGCCGCCGCGAAGTGACTCAGCACCGAAGCGACGCGGACTCCGGGGATCGCGCGGACGGCGTCAGCCACCGCGCGGCCTTCGTTCGGTTCAAATCCCAATCGGTGCATTCCAGTGTCCACCTTTATGTGCACGAGCACCTCACCCAACGCGTCGGGGTGGCGCGCGTAGGCCTCGGCAAATGCCCGCAAGCGATCCCAACTAAAAATTTCAGGTTCAAGTCGGTATCGCAGCATCAGGTCAAACGAGGGTTCGCCAGGGTTGAGCACCATGATGGGGGTGCGTATCCCCGCCTCGCGCAGTTCACGGCCCTCTTCGGGGTAGGCCACACCGAGGTAGTCCAGGCGGTGGCGCTCGAGTGCTCGGGCCACCGGAACCGCCCCAAGTCCGTACGCGTTCGCCTTGAGCATGGCCATGATTCGGGTTCCCTGCGGAAGCATTGCGCGGTAGTGCCTCAAGTTGGCCTCCATCGCGTCCACATCAAGTTCAACCACACTGTCGTGCTGGCGCGCCAAGCGGGCCTCAAGGGCCGCCTCAACGCCGTGTCCTTTGAGCAGTACGGCTCCACCTTCACCGATTCCCGGGGCGGAATCTTGGGGTGCACACACCCTCAGTTCAATGTTCGGAAACTTCGTGGTCCATCGTTGAAGGGCGCTCGTCCACCGCGCGGAATCCTTGTCAAAGATGATCGCCGTCTTGGGGGTGGCGGGTTCCTGGGCCAAGATTTCGAGGGCTTCAGTGGCCGAGGCTTCGTCGAGCGCGTAGCGGTCGACGAGCAGCGCGCCGCCGCCCCAGCGGGCGGCGCGCCGTTCAAGCCGCAGCGGTCCGCGCGGGCGGCTGTCAAAGTCGTGCGGGGTGCGACCCAGGGCGTAGGTGGCCGCCAGCGCGAGCGCCGCGTTTGAACGCTCGGCCTCAGACTCCACCGGAACCGCAAAGCGCTGCCCATCTGGCCCAACCCATTGGCCACCTTCGGTACGCAAAATACCAGAAGGAAGCAGCCCCTGGGCCCCAGAACTCCACGGCCCCTCTGCTACAAGAAGCTGCTTCACCCCGCGAAAGAGCGACATCTTCTCGGCCAACTTGGCTTCGCGGCTCGCAAAGCCCGCATCGTGGGCATCGCCAAGGCCTGTGAAGATTCCGTGGGTGGGATTCAACCATGAGGTGAATCGGGCCATGTCCCCGGCTTCAGAAATTCCGACCTCGACCACCCAGAGCGAAGCGTCGAGCGGGAACTGCAGCACCGACAGGGGCACGCCCAGCATAGAATTGTAGCTGCGCGGACTGCGCGCCACCGTAGGGTCGCCAAGCAGGTGAGCCAATTGCTCTTTAACACTGGTTTTTCCATTCGACCCCGTAATGGCCACGACCGGACCACGGTAGTTCGCACGGTGCGCCGCCGCCAGTCGGTAAAGGGCTGCCCACACATCGTCCACCACCAACGGA
>JBIPMA010000044.1:0-7885 GCA_044369335.1 Schleiferiaceae bacterium
GCATACTCCCTCGGGTAGCCCGTGAGTCAGCGCATCCTGGGCAATTTGCTTGAGGTAGGGCTCTACAGGGCGAAAGTCGGCGTCCCATTTGTAGTCCAGCAGGCTGAATCCAATGCTCGGCACTCCCTGCATGGCGCCTTCGACGGCGGCCGACATGGTTCCGCTGTATATCACGTTGACGCTGGCGTTGCTGCCGTGGTTGACGCCGCTCACAATGAGGTCGGGCTTGCGGTCCTTGAGCACCTCGTGCACGGCTAGTTTGACGCAGTCCACGGGAGTTCCGCTGCACGCATACTCGGTTTGCGGTCCGGCATCGATGCTCATCGGCTTCAGGCGGAGCGATTCGTGCAGGGTGATCGCATGGCCCATTCCGCTCTGCGGGCTGTCCGGAGCCACGACCACCACGTCACCTAACTGGTTCATTGCGTGGATTAAGGTGCGGATTCCAGGCGCCGTGATGCCGTCGTCGTTGGTCACTAAAATGAGGGGTGCTGCCATGGGTGCAAATTAGGGGTGTCAGGCCTTGCGCCGGCAGGCACAAGATTTGTACTTTTCCACCCACTTATCGACCAAACCGCTATGATTATTATTCTCCTCCTCTTTATGGTTTTGGGCTTCGCTGTGCAGGCCCGCTTGAAGAACCGCTTCAAAAAGTACTCAGAGAGCTACCTCTCGAGTGGCTTATCGGGAGCCGAAGTGGCCCGCCGCATGCTCGACTTTTACGGGCTGCACAGTGTTCAAATCGTCAGCGTACCTGGCAAACTGTCTGACCACTACAATCCGGCCAACAAAACGGTCAACTTGTCACCTGAGGTCTACGAAGGCCGCAACGTTTCAGCCGCCGCCGTTGCTGCGCACGAGTGCGGACACGCCGTGCAGCACGCCACTGCCTACACCTGGTTGACGATGCGCAGCAAGATGGTTCCCGTTGTCAATATGAGCGGCCAGATCATGAACATGGTGTTCTTGTTCTCGATCTTCGGAATGAGCATTCTCGGCCTCGGATGGGATCAGGCTCTGATCGTACTCATCGCTGCCCAGTCGGTGCTGGCGACGTTTGCAGTGGTCACTTTGCCCGTTGAGTACGACGCCTCACGCCGTGCGCTCGTGTGGCTTCAGGGTGCCGGAATCACCGACGCCAGCAACCACCACCAAGCTGAAGACGCCCTCAAGTGGGCTGCCCGCACCTACCTCGTGGCTGCCGCCGCTGCCGTAACCCAGTTGCTGTACTACATCATGATGTACATGGGCCGCCGCGACTAACATGACGCTTCGCCCCTACCGCCCCTCAGACGCCGAATCCATTTTGGCGATTTACGGGCCCGTAGTGGCGCAGTCCGCAGCGACCTTTGAGACCGAAGTCCCGTCGCTTCACGACTTTTCGGAACGCCTGGCGCGCATCGCCGGGCGTTTCCCGTTTTGGGTGGCTGTGGATACCGGCGGTTCGGTTTTGGGCTATGCCTACGGAACCACCCACCGCGAGCGCATCGCCTACCAGTGGGCCGTCGAAACGAGCGTCTACGTAGCCCCTCATGCCCACCGCCAGGGAATCGGCCGCGCACTCTACGCGGCCCTCTTGCCGTCACTGGCGGAACGCGGGTTTGTCTGGGCCTACGGAGTCATCACGCTCCCCAACGACTCGAGCGTCGCGCTGCACCGAGCCTGCGGGTACGAGTCCTTTGCGACCTACACCGCGGCCGGTCAAAAGTTTGGTCGGTGGTGCGACGTGCACTGGATGCGCTACGCGCTGAATGAGGCGCAGCCGGGGATGGTGGAACCGACGTTCATTGGTCTTCAGTAGTGGTAGCGGGCTTGTAGGATGACCACTTGGTCGCCGTCAACGCGGTACACTAAACGATGTTCTGCCGTAATACGTCGCGACCAGCATCCCTTAAAATCATGCTTAAGCGCTTCCGGCTTTCCGGATCCGTGAAATGGCGTTCGCTGAACTTCGTTCAGTAAATAATTTACTCGTTTTAAAACGGCTTTGTCCGACGCGACCCAGTGTTGGTAATCTTCCCAGGCGCGCGGAACAAAGACCAGCTTCACGGCTCGATTAAATCGTGGCTTTGGTACTCTTGGGAGTCTGCTTGGCGAACGGCGTCGCGAAGACGCGACGCATTTGCAGCACTCGAGGTGAGCCACTGCGTGGCGTCAAGCATATTGAATTGGTCAAGCGACATGACCACTACGCCTTTGCGGCGTCCGCGGTTGACCACAATGATTTCACCCTCGTCGACCACTTGGTCTACGTAGGCCTTGAGTTCTCGGCGAAGGTCGGTAAGGGTGGTTGAAATCATTTTCGTACAAAATTCTGTACTAAATTAAGCAAAAATCTTGCCTGGATTCAGAATATTCTTGGGGTCGAGCAAGGTTTTGATTCCGCGCTGAAGGTCGAGCGCTGCGGGCACAAAGGCCAGGTCCATGAAGCCTTTTTGCACCAGGCCGATGCCGTGCTCGCCCGAAATGGTTCCGCCCATGGCGCGCACCTCGGTAAAGAGCTGGCGAATGCCCTGCTGCAGGCGGTCGCCGTGCCAGTCCGCGTCGCTCATGCCGCCTTTGACGATGTTGACGTGTAAGTTTCCGTCGCCCGCGTGGCCGTAGCACACAGACTCAAAACCGTACTCTCCACCGATGCGCTTGACCGCGCGCAGCAGGTCGGGCAGCTTAGCCCGCGGAACCACCGTGTCCTCTTCTTTGTAAATGCTGTGCTTTTTAACGGCCTCGCCCACGCGGCGGCGGAGCTTCCAGAGCGCGTCCCGCTCCGCTTGGGTTTGGGCAAACAATACTTCGAGGGCGCCGGCCTCTTCGGCCACGGCGGCCAACTGTTCTGCCTCGCGCAAAACGGCCTCTTCGTCGGTTCCGTCGACCTCCATCAGCAGGTGGGCCTCAATACCCGGACCGGTCGGAATCGACACGCCGTCCACGAACCGCAGCGTCCAGTCGATCGCGTCGCGTTCCATGAATTCGAGTCCGCTGGGGGTGATTCCGGCCTGAAAAATGCGCGCCACGGCCGCACAGGCCACCTCGGCCGAGGCAAATGGAGCCAACATAGTAAAATGGTGGCGCGGGTATGGAATCAAGCGAACCACAATCTTCGTGATGACGCCCAACGTGCCTTCAGAACCCACCATGAGCTGGGTCAGGTTGTAGCCGGTGCTGTTTTTGAGGGTGTTGGCTCCGGTCCAAATCACTTCACCGGTTGGGAGCACCACCTCAAGGTTGAGGATGTACGCCGAGGTGACGCCGTACTTCACAGCCTTCGGGCCACCTGCGTTGTAGGCGACGTTGCCGCCCATCGTGCTGCTGCCCCACGACGAAGGGTCAGGCGGATAAAACAGGCCCTGCTCGAGGCAGGCCTCGTGAAAGACTTGGTTGACCACGCCGGGTTCGACAACCGCCTGAAAGTTGGCGGGGTCGATTTCTAGGATGCGGTTGAAGCGCTCCATGCTCAGCGAGATTCCGCCGTGAGCGGGAATGGCGCCGCCGCTCAAGCCCGTGCGCGCCGCGGCCGGAGTAACCGGAACCTCGTACTCGTTGGCCCAGCGAAGCACGGCGGCCACTTCCTCGGACGTACCGGGGCGTAGCACCACATCCGGAAGCACGCGCAGATCTTCAGTCTCGTCGTGCGAAAATTCGGAACGGCGTTCTGCGTCAATTGATACGTGTTCGGCCCCGAGCAGGGCTGTTAATTCTTCGAGTGATTTTCGCGTAACTTCGGCCATCTTGATCCCTAACGATTTGCACCAAATGTACCGCAGTATCCGCTTGGTGGCCGCACTCGTGCTGAGTTCCGCTACCCTAATTGCCCAACGCCCCGTGGCGATGTCTGACCTCTACGAGTCCCGAGTATTCAATGCCCGCGGAATCCAAGGGTTCCGCTCGCTCGAAGACGGCAAGCACTTCAGCCGCCAAACCGCCCAGGGAATTGAGCGCTACAGTTTTGCCACGGGTGCCGCAGTGGACGTGATGGTTTCAAAGGCGGATCTAAGCGTGAATGGCGTCCCGTTGAGCTTCAGCAGCTACGAATTCGCTCCCGGCGAGCGCTACGTGATTCTCGAGACCGACATCGAGCCCATTTACCGCCACTCGTACACGGCAAAAGTGTACGTGTGGGACCGCCAAGCCAAGAAGCTCACTCAAGTCTACGGCAAACCCATTCAGAACCCGGTGCTTTCGCCCGACGGAACCCAACTCGCCTTTGTGTTTGAGCGCAACATTTACGTGCAAAATCTAGCTACGGCTGCAGTTAAGCAGGTTACCACCGACGGCGAAGACAACGCCATCCTCAACGGAGCCCCCGACTGGGTCTACGAAGAGGAATTTGGCTTTCACGTCGCCCTGGCATGGAGCCCCGACAGTAAGTCCCTCGCCTACCTGCGCTTTGACGAGCGTGCGGTTCCGACGTTCAGCATGGATATGTACGGAAGCGACACCTACCCCAAGCCCTACGTATTTAAGTACCCAAAGGCCGGCGAGGTGAATTCCGTGGTCAGTTTGCACGTATGGAACGGTTCCGCCACCGTAACAGCTAGTGAGGGATTGAAGTACGAATACATTCCGCGCATGGCCTGGAGCCCCAAAGGCGAGCTGTTTTTTGCCACGCTCAACCGCCACCAGGACTCGATGCAGGTGATGACCTACCGCGCTGGCGCCACCGCCCGACGCTTTTTGCTCGAAACCGACGCAGCCTACGTAGAATCCGAGCGCGAATTCAGCTTTTTGGCCGACGGACGCCTCGTGTGGGCCAGTGAACGCAGCGGATTCACGCACTACTACCTCTACAGCGCCGACGGAAGCAAATCCACACCCATCACCAGCGGAGCGTACGACGTCACCACCTTCTACGGAGTGGACGAGGTACGTGGCGAGGCCTACTACCAAGCAGCGAGCCGCAGCGCCAGTCAGCGCGAGGTGTTCCGCACCAAAATCAAGGGCGGAAAGCCCACGGCAATCGCCGCCACGGCTCCGTCCAACGACGCTTCGTTTTCGTCCACTTTTGACTACTATGTGCTGACTGCGCAAGACGGCAACGGTCCCGCCAGCTACACCCTGTACGACCGCAGCGGCAAGCAAGTGCGCGTCCTTGAAGACAACGCCGAACTGCGCAAAAACCTCAAAGAATTCGCCCTTTCACCCAAAACGTTTTTCACGCTAGAGGCGGCCAATGGCCAAAAGCTTCCGGCTTGGGAGATTCGCCCATTGAATTTTGACGCCAGCAAAAAGTACCCCGTGCTCATGTTTGTGTACGGCGGTCCGGGAAGCCAGCAAGTCACCCAGCGCTGGGGTGGCCGCGACTACTTCTGGTACCAGCACTTGGCGGCACAAGGCTACTGGATCGTGTGCGTGGACAACCGCGGTACCGGTGCCCAAGGCCGCGACTTCAAAAAAGTTACCTACCTGCAGCTCGGCAAGTACGAGGTCGAAGACCAAATCGCCGCCGCGCAGTCCCTGGCGAAGCACCCCAACGTCGACGCCGGCCGCATTGGAATCTGGGGCTGGTCCTACGGCGGATTCATGGCGTCGAACTGCTTGATGCAAGGTTCCGAAGTATTTAAAGCCGCCATCGCCGTCGCCCCGGTGACCAACTGGCGCTTTTACGACAACATCTACACCGAGCGCTACATGCGTACTCCGGCCGAGAACTCAACCAACTACGACATCAATTCGCCCCTCGCCCATGCCGCAAAACTCAAGGGCAACCTCTTGCTGGTCCACGGAACCGGCGACGACAACGTCCACGTTCAGAACTCGATGCGCCTCGCCGAAGAGCTCATTCAGGCCAACAAGCAGTTTGACTACATGGTCTACCCCGACAAGAACCACGGAATCTTCGGCGGCGCCACGCGCTACCAGTTGTTCACGAAAATGACCAACTTCTTGCTTGAAAACCTGTAACCGCTATTGGCCAACCGCTGCTGGCGCTTAACTTTCACCCCCAACGCGAACGATAAACACCCTAACTATGGCTTCAACCGAAAAAATGTCGCACCCCCGCGGGCTCTACACCCTCTTCTTTACCGAGATGTGGGAACGCTTCAGCTACTACGGCATGCGCGCCCTCTTAGTGCTCTACCTCACCACTGAATACGCACGTGGCGGATTCGGAATGGACCGTGCCTCAGCTCTCGAGATCTACGGCATCTTCACCGGACTTGTATACCTGACCCCCATCATCGGCGGAGCCCTCGCCGACCGCATCCTCGGCCAGCGCCGCGCCATCTACATCGGTGGATTCTTGATGGCCTTTGGCCAGTTTGCACTCGCCGGTTCGCACGCATTTGCCGCCGACGAAGCCCTGCGCCAGTGGATGTTCCACATGGGTCTTGGCTTGCTCATTGTCGGAAACGGTTTCTTCAAACCAAACATCTCAACCATTGTGGGCGCGCTCTACACGGACAACGATCCGCGCAAAGATTCCGCCTTCACCATCTTTTACATGGGTATCAACCTGGGTGCCTTCTTGTCGCCGATCATTTGCGGAACCCTCGGTGAGCACGTAGGCTGGATGTGGGGATTCGGAAGCGCCGGTGTCGGAATGCTCTTGGCCACCGTGTGGCTCTACGTTGAAGAACCCAAGCTCGAAGGACGCGGAATGCCTCCCGGCCGTGAAGGCGTTCGCCTCGGCGCCGCCGACTTCGGGACTATCGCCGCCTACGTGGCCGGTGGCCTCGCCACGGTATACGGATTTTTGGCTCTGCAGGCTGCCATCTCTGAGGACGCCATGTCCCTGGGTCTGAAGGTGGTTGGCGTGGCCGCCATCCTTGGAATCGCCTACATCATTTACAACGGAACCTCTGGTGGCGAGCAGTGGAGCCGCGTCGGAGCCATTTTGATCTTCTCAATCGCCAACATCTTCTTCTGGAGCGGTTTTGAGCAGGCCGGCGGAACCTTCAACCTCTTCGCAGCCGAAGAGACCAACCGCGTAGTCTTCGGTTATGAGATCGCTGCCTCACTCTTTCAAAGTGTGAACGCTCTGGCCATCTTCATTTTCGCTCCCATGTTTGCGTCACTCTGGGTCAACCTGGCCACCCGCAACATGAACCCCTCAACCCCTGCCAAATTCGGTATGGGACTTACGCTTCTGGCCTTGGGCTTTGTCGTGATGTCGTTCGCCAGCTTTGCCGCTGAAGGCGAAGGCCTCGTGAGCCCGATGTGGCTGATTGGTGTCTACGTGCTTCACACGTTTGGCGAGCTCTGCATTTCGCCAATTGGACTCTCAATGGTAACCAAGCTGGCTCCGCCCAAAATCGTAAGCGTGATGATGGGTTTGTGGTTTGCCTCGATGGCCCTCGCCAACTACTTGGCCGGAATCATGGAAAGCCTACTGCACTCTGTTGCCCCGGACATGAACCTGTTCGTGTTCTTGACCATCACCGCCGCTGTGGGTGCCGCACTGCTCTTTGCCCTGACGCCGCTGCTTCGCAAGCTAATGCGCGGAATCCACTAATCCACAGCGCATACCGCACAAAAAAGGCCCCGCTAGGGGCCTTTTATTTTTGACTTAGGTGCCGTTAGAAGTACACGATGTCGTAGCCCTTGAGCGTCAGCGTCTGGTACTTTTTTTCGTCAAACATGTAGAGGCGCGAAGGGCGCTTGGCCTTGGCACTTGAACGCACGCTGTTGCCCGTTTCGATCAGCAGCTGGCTCTTAAGAACTTTGCGTCGAAAGTTGCGCTTGTCAAATCTCTTACCCAGCGCACATTCGTACAGGCGTTGAATCTCATTGAGCGTGAACTCACGCGGCAGCAGAGTGAACCCCACCGGGCGCCGCTTCACGCGACGCTTAAAGCGCTCGCGGGCATATGCCAAGACTTCATCGTGGTCGTAGGCCATCGACGGAACCATTTGCACCGGCACCCATACGTAGCCTTTGCCCTCGAGCT
>JBIPMA010000045.1:0-7868 GCA_044369335.1 Schleiferiaceae bacterium
CTTCATTCCACGGAATTCCCTTTAGAAATACGTAATCTTGCACTAACCTTGTTCGTTCACCGACTTGGACACCTTTTCGCAGTCTCGCACCATGTCATTACCGAAGCCCACCTACGTCACCCAACCCTTTCTTCCTCCGCTCGAGGAATTTATTCCCTACTTGGAGACCATTTGGGACAATAAGACGCTGACGAATGCAGGGCCGTTTCACCAGCAACTCGAGCAGGAACTCTGCGCATTCCTCGGTGTGAAGCACATCAGCCTTTTTACCAACGGAACCGTTGCCTTGGTCACCGCACTCCAAGCGCTACGAATAACTGGTGAAGTAATTACCACTCCTTATTCGTTTGTAGCTACCGCGCATTCGCTGCTATGGAACGGAATCAAGCCCGTTTTCGTCGATGTGGATCCGGTCACGTTAAATCTGGACCCTAAAAACATCGAGGCGGCCATTACCCCAAAGACCACGGCCATTATGGCCGTTCACTGCTACGGACAGCCCTGTGATGTCGACGAAATTGAGCGCATCGCCCAGATTTACAACCTGAAGGTGATTTATGATGCGGCACACGCATTTGGGGTGAACTGCCACTGCGGAAGCGTCCTCAACCACGGCGATTTATCAGTCCTTAGCTTCCATGCAACCAAAGTGTTTAACACCTTTGAAGGCGGCGCCATCGTATCTCCAGATGAAGCCACCAAGCAGCGCATTGACCACCTTAAAAACTTTGGATTTCTCAACGAAGTAAGCGTCATAGCGCCCGGGATTAATGGCAAAATGAGCGAAATCAATGCCGCATTTGGCCTGCTGCAGTTGAAGCACGTTGACCAGGCCATCGCCCGGCGCAAAGTAATTGACCAACGCTACCGAGATGGCCTGCAGGGCATCCCTGGAATCGAATGCCTTGGCGGACCCATTCAGCCCGAAACCAACTACTCGTACTTCCCCATTTTGGTGGGTTCAAACTACTCGCTTACTCGGGACGAACTCTACGACGCGCTCAAAACACACAACGTCTTTGCACGTCGTTACTTTTACCCATTGATCACGGAATTTCCGATGTACAGCGGAATGGAGTCAGCCCATCGCAGCAAACTTCCCGTGGCGTTTGACGCGTCTCAGAAGGTGCTTTGCCTGCCCATCTTCCCCGACCTGACGGACCACGACCAAAATGAGATTATACGTTTGATTCAAACGATGTAAACCATGATGCTCAGCCGTGAACAAATTCAGTCCATGGGGTTTGCCTCGGTGGGGCAGAACGTGCAGATCTCAGACCGCGCTTCATTTTATGGCATAGGCAAGATCCACATTGGCGATCACGTCCGGATCGATGACTTCTGCATCCTTTCGGCTGGCGAAGGCGGAATCCACATCGGTAACTACATCCACATCGCCTGCTATACCTCACTCATTGGAGGTGGCCGCATCACCCTTTCGGACTTTTCGAACCTCTCTTCTCGGGTAAGCATCTACTCCAGCAACGACGACTACTCAGGATCCACAATGACCAACCCAATGGTTCCGGACAACCTTAAAAATGTACAGCACGCACCGGTTTATATTGGACGTCATGTCATTGTCGGAAGCGGTTCTGTCGTGCTCCCCGGCACCGTATTGGGCGACGGGTCTGCAGTAGGCGCTCTTTCGCTTGTCACTTCAGATTGCGAAGAATTTGGAATCTATGCAGGAACCCCTGCGAAGCGTATTTCGAACCGATCAAAAAATCTGCTTGAGCTAGAACGCGAATTCCTCAAGTCGTAGCCGCCCCAACATGGCGCACAAAGCCCTCATCGTTCACATCATGGCGGACCAAGTCTTTAACGACATGGCAATCCGGGAACTCGAACGAAGTGTACCTGGAATTCATGAATACTGTATTCTTTCTAAGGTCGTTCAAAAGACAAAATCTGCTCTAGCGCAATCCGCCACCCCGCGCTACGTGCGCGAGGCTGTTTCGCGTCCCGATACCAAAGTGGTTGTTTTTCACAGCATTCCACCGGCTTGGTACTCACTAATTCGTGCCGTGCCACAGGGTGTACGCATTGTCTGGATCGGAATGGGCTTTGACTACTATTCGCTTATTGGGGACCCGCTCGTCCTTCCCTTGACGCAAAAACATACGGCAACTTCGTGGTACCGTCGAATTCGCGCTAAACTTCTGCACGCCTACCTGAACTTCGAACTCGCACCCCAAAAAAGTCTCCAGAATCAATTGCTTCGAGTACACTTTTTTGCACCGGTACTCGACTCGGAATTTCAACTCGTCGCGGCAAACTTCCCACTCAACGCAACCTACATCGATTGGAACTATGGAACCGTCGAAGATGACTTCCAGCCCCAATTCCAAACCTCTTCAGGCAATCAAATCCATATTCTCGCAGGAAACAGCGCCTACGAAACCAACAACCACTTCGAGATGATTGACGCTCTGGGTACTCATCCGAAGCTCCGCGAATCCCGTGTGTACATGCCCTTGAGTTACGGGCGACCACATTATCGGGATGCCGTGATCGCATACGGTCGGCAAACCCTTGGTGAAGCGTTTTATCCGCTTACCGAATTCATGCCCATGAACGAATACAACGAATTGATCGGCACGTGTGGATTCGTTGTTATGAACCACCTTCGGCAGCAGGGACTCGGCAACATTATTACGGCACTTCTCGCTGGATCCAAAGTCTACCTAAATCCATTGAACCCTATCTATCAATGGTTTACGTCACGAGGAGCCCACGTCGGATCCACTGAGCACATCGACCTCATTCCACTAAGTGCTACTGAAGTTGGTGAAAACCGTGCGGTTGTACTGCGGCACTGGAGTCGCGAGGCACAGCACATACGCGTGGCAGAATTTGTTCGGGTAATTTTGGCGGACTAACCCCGTCGCGCACTCTGCACGCGGACTTTCCACTGGCCCTCGAGCATGCTCGAAAGCGCTGAATAGATGACGCTGAACGCCAAGGCCGACCAAAATCCGTTCACGGTGAATCCGTCGACCCAATCGCTGGCAAGTAGCACCACTCCGGCGTTGATTACCAGTAAAAAGAGCCCCAATGTAACGACCGTTAACGGAATCGTAAAGATGATCAGAAGCGGCTTTACCGTAGCGTTTAGGAGCGCGAGCACCACCGACAGCCAAATGGCTGTGGTAAATTGATCCAAATCCACTCCGGGTAGCAACCATGCGGTCCCAAAAGCCGCCAACGTCCGGGCAATCAAACGGACACCCCATGAAGGGCGCTGTGCAGGAATATTCATACAAAAAGGTTCACAACTATACCACGCGCTGCAGCTCAGCTCTAAGGGCGTTGCGCATCGCTTGAATGTTCATAAAATCCGTCATTTTGGCCTGGCGCTCGACTTCGTCCGTCAGAGCCCCCAACTCTACAATCAACTCTTTGATGCGGTCCTCTAAACGGTATTCTTTAAACCGCAAAAGGCACTCGTGGACGTGACTTGAGAGCTGCTCCTCAACTGCGCCGACATAAATGCTCTTACGGGACCAGTCAGCCAGTTGGTGGCGCTCAGTAAGGCACTCAGCCGCCGTTGCAGCCATTGACGGATCCTCGTGGCGCACAAAGTGCTCGGGGCCCAAAATCCGCTCCTCAGCATGCCACACCGCGAGCATTTCTGTAAACATCCGCTGGTATGTCGGGTGGGTAAATTCCAGCTCGTCCCCGCTGACGTCATCCAAAATGAGTGCTGCCGCGGCGTCTTCGTGCTCAAGTCCGTCCGGACCCAACCACTTTACCCGCTCACTTCCGTGCTGCAGCAGAACCTTTATCAGGGCCTCCTCTACCGCCAAGGGGCGCGGAGCCTGTGGCCGCTGCACGTGCATTTCGGGCGGATTTGGATCCTCGTACGGATCCCTATCTGGCCTTCTCTGGCTCGCATTCTTGAGTTCCGCTCCGCGAATACGCTCCATTTCAGCATAAAGGCTGCGCTCCTCGATTCCGAGGCGCTGCGCACTGTCGCGCAGGTAGACCTCGCGCAATATCGCATTCGGAATCTTTGCCACCGACTGGACCACATCCCGAACCACTTCCGCTCGACGAATCGGATCCTGGGCCTGACCTTCGTCGGTCAGCGCCTCAACTTTAAACTGAATAAAGTCGACCTCGTGCTCGGTGAGGTAGGTGTTGAGCGCTTCGGAATCCATCGACCGCGCGAGTGAGTCTGGATCCTCACCAACCGGCAAGGGCACCGCACGTACATAGAGTCCCTCCTCAAGCAGCAAGTCGATTCCGCGAAACGATGCTCTGATACCGGCCTTATCCCCGTCGTACAGCAGGGTGACGTGCTCAGTAAGGCGCTTAATCAGGCGGATTTGGTCGAGGGTCAGCGCGGTTCCGCTCGACGAAACCACGTTGTGCACCCCGCCTTGGTGCATGCTGATCACGTCGGTGTAGCCCTCGACGAGGTAGACCTTATTAGCCCGACTGATTGCCTGCTTGGCCTGAAATAGGCCGTAGAGCACCTGGGACTTGTGGTAAATCTCAGACTCCGGACTGTTGAGGTACTTTGCCGTCTTGGCGTCGCTGCGCAGCACGCGGCCGCCAAATCCGACCACACGCCCGCTCAATGAGTGAATAGGGAACATCGCCCGGCCCCAGAATCGGTCGACCAAATCTCCGGACTCGCGCTTGATGCACAAGCCCGTAGCCTCCAAAAATTCACTCTGGTAGCCAGCCTTCAGCGCGGCCTTGGCAAAAGTATCGCGGCCCTCAAGGTGAAAGCCGAGTTCAAACTTCTTAATCGTCTCCTCGGTGAATCCGCGCTCGCGAACGTAGGCCAATCCTACGGCGCGGCCGTGGTCGTCGTTCCACATCCACTCACTAAACTGCTTAAGCGCAAATGCATTGACCGAAAACATACTTTCGCGGCGGTCGCGCACCGCGTCCTGCTCTGGAGTCGATTCTTCTTCTTCAATTTCAACATTGTACTTCTTGGCGAGCCATCGAAGCGCATCGGGGTACGACAGCTGTTCGTGCTCCATCAAGAACGTCACGACCGAACCGCCTTTGCCCGAAGAAAAGCACTTAAAAATGCCTTTGGACGGAACCACGTAAAACGAAGGCGTCTTCTCTTGAGTAAAGGGACTCAGCCCCCGAAAGGATCCGCCGCTTCGCTTCAGGGTCACAAATTCACCCACCACTTCCTCAATACGCGCGGCATCGAGAATGCGGTCAATAGTGGCTGGTGAAATGAGTCCCATAAACTTGAAGGTAGGAATTATTTGGACCGCTGACCCACAAAATCCACAAGAACTTCAAGGGCTTGACGGGCCTCACTGGCCGGGAACTCCGCCAAGATTCCACGGGCCTCACCGAGGTAGTGGTCCCGTCGTTCGCGGGCGTAGTCAAGGCCTCCGAGCGACGCCACATCGGTCATCAGAATGCGAATGCTCTCAGGGTCGTTGGATTTACGGCGCACAATACGCATCAGCTCACGCTTTTTGGCGGAATCTGCGCGGCGCAGCGCATAAATCAAGGGTAGTGTCATTTTCTGCTCGCGCACGTCGATTCCCGAGGGTTTGCCACTCTGGCCGTAGGCCTGGTAGTCGAGTAAGTCATCTTGAATTTGAAAGCCCATGCCCAGTGCGTTTCCAAAGGACTCCGCACGGCGCACTTCTGCCTCCACGGCCCCAACCGAAGCCGCTCCCACGGCACAGCACGACGCCATCAGTGAAGCCGTCTTTTTTTGAATAATGTCGTAGTACACCGACTCATCAATGTCCAGCCGGCGCGCCTTCTCAATCTGAAGGAGCTCGCCCTCGCTCATGGCCCGCACCGCAGTGCTCACAATTTTAAGAAGGTCGTGGTCGCCTGATTCTACAGCGAGAAGTAGTACTCGAGAAAGCATGTAGTCACCGACCAGAACCGCAATTTTATTCTTCCACAGCGCATTGATCGAAAACATCGACCGTCGAACTGCAGACTCGTCCACCACATCGTCGTGGACGAGCGTGGCAGTGTGCATCAGCTCCACGAGTGTTGCGCCCCGAAAACTGCGTTCAGCCGCGCTTCCATAGGCCTTGGCCACTAGAAATACTAGCGATGGTCTGAGCTGCTTGCCTTTTTGCCGTACTACATACCGCAGAATCAGATCTAGCAGTGCAACCCTTGAGCTGAACGCCTTAGGAAACTCCTTGTTGAATTGCGTCAGTTCGGCGCGGATGGGATCACGAAAGTCCATACCTACTTAATGCCGCGGGCCTTACAAAGTTCTTCGTAGGCATCCTGAATTTGCCGAAACGTAGCCTCAGCCTCTTTGACCACATCTTCACCCATACCCTGAAGGGCGTCTGGGTGGTATTTTTTGACCAGCTTTCGGTAGGCGGATTTAATGTCGGAATCACTTGCACTCGAGGCTAATCCAAGTACCTCGTAGGGGTCTCTACGCTTCACGCTTGGACGGTGCAACAGTTCCTGGCGATCAAAATCTGATTGATTCAATCCTAAGTACTGTGCAATTCGTGCAATCACCTGTCGCTCTGATGGTTGAAGATCACCATCCGCATACGCCAACGCAAACAAGAATCCGACAATCTGAATTCGGCCCTGAAGGCTCATGTGACGCCGCACCTCACTACATACTGTCGTAAGTGCGGGCTGCTCCTGAACTACGTGCTTAAAAAACCGAAACGCCTCATTCGCCCGATCAACGCCAAACCACTGTTTGAATTGTTCGCGGACAAAACTGAGTTCGCGGTCGTCAACCCTACCATCGGCCTTGATGACCATTGAGGCCAGCACAAGTAGCGATGCATGAAAGTCCCGTTCTGACGAAGGCACACTTGCACCTTTTTCGTCTTTGGACCAAAAATCAGACAATGCGTTACCTACCGCCGCTCCAAGCAGCGCACCTACTGGTCCGCCAAGCGCCCATCCAAGGCCACCGCCAAGCCACGTAGTCCACCGCTTCATGCGAAGCGAAGGTACGCCCGAGGACTTAGGTGCTCAAGTAGTACGCCAAACTTCCGACGATGCCCAAGATCACCACGAGCACAACAATCTGTGTAGTCGTGGCAGCCTTATCGTGCTCCAGCTCCTCATTTTGGTGCCGCTTGCGGAGCTCTTCCACATCGCGGCTATTGCTTCGTTGCCTTGCCATGGATTTCAGAAATAGTTAATACCCTTAAGGTACGCAAATTCCTGAAAAACAATGTTTAACAAATAAAAAAATGCCCGCCTCACGGCGAGCACTTTTTGCAATAATTGCAAAGGATAAGATTATGAACCACAGGCCTCGCACGCGTCTGGATTATCCAGTGAACATGCAACCGCCTCTTCGGCACTGTAAATCTTAACTTCGGGGGTATCCATAGCAGCTAAAGCCTGTTGCTGCTGTGCAACCATGTCTACTTCACTAAACACTTCTGCTGCGGGTGCAGCCTCGGTGCGCTTCTTTACCGTAAACTTAATCGCTGCAGAAGCCGCCTTGGTGCGCAGGTAGTACATACCTGTTTTCAGACCTTTCTTCCATGCATAGAAGTGCATCGACGTGAGCTTACCCATGTTCGGTGACTCCACAAAAAGGTTGAGTGACTGCGACTGGTCGATGAACAACCCGCGATCCGCAGCCATGTCAATGATATCGCGCATTGACAGCTCCCATACCGTCTTGTACAGCTCTTTAATGTTGTCTGGAATTCCTTCAATCTCCTGAATCGACCCGTTATTGGCCATAATGGCGTTCTTCAAGTCGTCATTCCAGAGGCCGAGCTTCACGAGGTCAATCAAGAGGTGCTTGTTGACTACGATAAACTCGCCCGAAAGCACACGACGTGTGTACAAGTTGCTCGTGTAGGGCTCGAAGCACTCGTTGTTTCCTAGGATCTGCGAAGTCGAAGCCGTAGGCATTG
>JBIPMA010000107.1:0-4710 GCA_044369335.1 Schleiferiaceae bacterium
ATGGCACAATCGATTTAATCGTGAGCGACCACGACCCAATGGACCACGAACTTAAGAATTGCGAATGGGGCAGCGCGAGCTTTGGAGCCGCTACCATAGAGCAGTGCTTTTCGTGGTACTGCGCAGTACGGTCGGACCGGCCTGCCCTGGAGGCCTGGGTCGAGGCAGTGGCTCACCGTCCACGCACTTTGTTTGGTCTGGGACCTGTGACCGTGAACATTGGAAGCCCCGCTGACTTTACCCTCTTCAATGTAGAAGGCCAGCAGTCTGGCACCGCCTCACTCGGAGTCAACGTTCCCTCGTGGCCCCGTCAGGGTTGCGCGGTCGGCACAATACTCAACGAGGAAGTGTCTGCCTGCTAGGTCGTTAGCTTCAGTCCGTCGTACGCCAATGCCATTCCATCGGGGAGCTCGTCATTCACTTCGTGGTGCAGCCCCATCTGGTGGCTAATGTGGGTGAAGTAGACATTCAAAACCTCTGAGTCTCGAGCAAATTCAACAGCTTCACCAAGGCTGAAGTGCGATATGTGCGGTGTTTTGCGGAGGGCATTCACCACCAGCACCTTGGCGCCGCGAATTTTGTCTTGCTCTTGTTTGTGCATCCCGGACACGTCGGTGAGGTACACGATATCCCCTATTCGGTAGCCGAGTACGGGCCACGTTCCGTGCTGTCCAAGAATCGGAATCCACACTTGGTCACCAATGGTAAATTCTGTGCCGGGTTCAATCCGCTTAAGTTCAAATTCAGGGGCTCCCGGATACCGCCGCGCGCTGAATGCGTATGCAAACTGTTCACGCAGCCTCTTCTCTACCCGATCGGTAGTCCAAAGTTGCATCGGTTGATTTTGAGCAAAAATCAGTGGCCGCAAGTCGTCTAGCCCCGCAACGTGATCCATGTGCTCGTGCGTGAGTACCACCGCATTAAGGCTGGTATGATCCGTGCGGAGCATTTGCTGCCTAAAATCGGGGCCGCAATCAATGAGCACCTTGGTAGTTGACGTTGAAATTAACACCGATGCGCGCAACCGCCGATCTTTGGGATTGAGTGAGGTGCAAACCGAGCATGCGCACCCAATTATGGGTACGCCTTGGCTGGTACCACTTCCAAAAAATTCGAGCGAAACCGAGGGCATCAGGCCAAATGTACGCTACCTTTGACGACATGGCTGACATGGTTTTAAGCGCCGCGCAAAAGGCGCTCCGCACCAACCTAAACCCCAATATTTACGGGTCATTTGCAGAAATTGGCGCAGGTCAAGAGACGGTGCGTCACTTTTTTCGCGCTGGCGGTGCATCAGGCACGATTGCCAAGGCGATGAGCGCCTACGATAAGGAGTTTTCAGATGCCATTTACGGCCGTGAATCCGACAGTCGGTACGTGACTGAGACACGTTTGCGCAAAATGCTGCACCACGAGTACGGACTTTTGCACGAGCGTATTGACCGAGATCGCTCACCTGACAAGTGCTTTTTTGCATTTTCAAACACTGTCGCCACCATCAACTTTGCCAAGACCTTTAAAGGGCACGGGTGGTTGGGCATTCGCTACCAAACGCGCCCTGACGGTGAGGCAAATGAGGTGATTGTGCACGTTCGTCTCCACGAGGATAACGCCAAGTACCAGCAAGAGACGATTGGCGCCATGGGGGTCAACCTGATTTATGCCGCCTACAACTTGTACGACGAGCCCAAGAAGTTCTTGCTGAGTTTATACGACGGCATTGACAAATCTGCCATTGAGATTGATCTGATCAACTTTTTAGGTCCTGATTTTGAGCACGTAGATAACCGCTTAATGTCACTTCAGCTAATTAAAAACGGCTTTACCGACGCGGTCATCTTTGGGCCAGAGGGCAAAAACCTGCTCCCTGCAGAGCTGCTGTACAAAAAGAACATTTTGGCCATGCGCGGAAGCTTCCGCCCGGTAACCAAGGTGAACATGGACATGATTAAAAAGGGCTACAAAGAGTTCATCAAGTCCAACAAGGTTGAAAAAGAGAACACCGTAGTGCTTTTTGAGATTACACTCAACAATCTTTTAGCAGACGGAAGTCTCGACGAGCAGGACTTTTTGGATCGTGCGGACATTTTGTGCAGCATTGGCCAAACCGTGCTGATCTCAAACTACCAAGAGTACTACCGATTGGTGGACTACTTTGCCAGTTTCACCAAGAAGCGCATGGGGCTCATCATGGGTGTTCCCTCGCTTCAAGAGATTTTTGAAGAGAAGTACTACGACCACCTTACGGGCGGAATTCTTGAAGCCATGGGACGTTTATTCTCAAAGAGTTTGGTGATATACGCCTATCCGTTTAGAGGCGAGGAGACAATAACTACTACGGACGACATCGTCGTAAATGATTTGTTTAAAAACATTTACGACTACCTCAAGCAATCACGACGTGTCCGCGACATTGAGAATTTTGATCCTGAAATTCTGAGTATCTGGAGCCGCGAAGTCCTGCGAAAGATCCGCAATGGTGAGACTGGCTGGGAGACCTGCCTTCCGACCTACGTGGATACCATCATTAAAGAAAAGGGCTTGTTCGGGTACCCGAAGGCTGTGGCGCTTCAGTCCTGAGCACTTCCTAAACCCGATTTATAGCGCTCCAAGCAACGCTGCCGTGCCCAAGCGTGGTCGACGATTGGTTGGGGGTACGACGCTGTACCGTATTCCGGAACCCATTTTTTCACGTATTCCAGTTTTCGGTCGAATTTCTCGAGCTGCGATTGCGGATTAAAAATCCGAAAGTAGGGAGCTGCGTCGGTGCCCGACCCACTCGCCCACTGCCACCCTCCGACATTACTCGCCTGGTCAAAGTCAAGAAGTTTTTGGGCAAAGTAGGCCTCACCCCAACGCCAGTCAATGAGCAGGTGCTTGGTTAGAAAACTTGCCACCACCATTCGAACTCGGTTGTGCATGTAGCCCGTAGCGTTGAGCTGGCGCATACCGGCATCGACCATAGGGTATCCGGTTTGACCTTGGCACCAAGCGGCGAAGTGGGCTTCGTTTGCTTCCCACTCGATTCGGTCGTAGGCGGGCTTTATAGCCTTGTGCGGACTGTCGGGAAAATGGTAGAGGACCATTTGGTAGAAGTCCCTCCAAATTAACTCGTTTACAAAGGTTTCACTCGCCTCTTGGCCCGCTCGAAGGAGTGCGCGCACGCTAATGGTTCCGAAACGAAGGTGCAGACCAAGTCTCGTTGTGCCCTGCTCGTCGGACGGGATGTCGCGCCGCTGGGCGTAGTGGACGAGGGTATCGTGCGACCAGGTTTTCGGAGGCATGGATATGCTGCTTGGCGCAAACCCCATGTGCTCAAGTGTAGGAACGTGATTGTTCGGCTCGGACTTGGCCAGACTCCGTTCTAATAAGTTTTCAGATGGGTAGTTTGGGACGCCAACGGTCTCAAGGGCAGCACGCCAGCGGCGGCTGTAAGGGGTAAACACAGTGTACGGCAAACCCTCAGGCTTGACTACTTCGGACTTCTCAAAAACCACATGGTCCTTGGCGCCTTTGAACCACCGACCACCTTCGCGGTACAGTGCTTCAATTCGGGCATCCCGTTCGCGGGCATAGGGCTCGTAGTCGCGGTTGGCAAAAACTCCTTGAATGTTCGGGTTGTCTTGAATCCACTGGCGGTGAACGTCTTCGGGGATTCCGTAGCCGCACCAGAGGTTTGCACCCAAAGCCTGCAGTTCGTCACGCAGTCGTTCGACTTCACCGTGTATGAACTGCACGCGAGCGTCGGTGCGATCCTCTAGGCGGTCAAGAATACTTCGGTCAAAAATGAATACCGGCTGGACCGGAATGCCGAGCTCAAGGGCACGAAACAAGCCAGCGTTGTCAGACAGACGAAGGTCCCGTCGAAACCAAAACAGTACCACCGCTTAGCCTTTCATTGCCTGCAAGAACTCAGCGCGGATTGCCGGCTCACGGAACTTTCCGCTAAAATGGCTTGTTGCGGTCGAACTGTGGGCATCCTCTACCCCACGCATTTTGACACAGAGGTGTTCTGCGTCGACGTATACGGCCACATCTTCGGTGCGTAGTACGCGTTTGAGTTCGGCCGCAATCTGTTCGGTAAGTCGCTCTTGAACCTGAGGCCGCTTGGCAAAGTGCCGTACAATTCGGTTCAACTTTGATAGCCCAACTACTTCACCTGAAGAAAAGTAGGCCACGTGGCAAACGCCCAAAATGGGTACAAAGTGGTGCTCGCACGTAGAATGCAGCGTAATGTTGCGCTCGAGCACCATTTCGTCGTAGTGGTAGCGGTTCTCAAACAGCGTAACCTCGGGCTTGTTTAGGGGATTCAGGCCCGCAAACTGCTCGAGCACGTACATTTTTGCCACACGGCGCGGAGTATCCTTGAGTGAATCGTCGCTGCGATCCAAGCCTAGGATGTCCATGATTTCGCCGAATTTTTCGGCGATGCGGTCAATTTTTTCAGAATCGGGCTGTAGAAGGTTTTCTTCAATGGTTGGAGTCGCGAGGTGGCGACCGTTGGCGGGCTTAATGCCGTTGCTGGTCGGGGTTCCGTGAAAAGATTTATTGTGCGCCATCGTATTCGACAAAGTTTCGTGGGGTTTCGTACAAGGTGATGTGCAGGTCTAAGTGCACGGGGAGGTGCGGCCGCAGCCACTCCCAAATTGCCACCGCAATGAATTCTGCAGAGGGCACCCGATCAAACAATTCAGGAACTTCCTCGTTGAG
>JBIPMA010000064.1:0-6673 GCA_044369335.1 Schleiferiaceae bacterium
TATGAGGATAACCTTGTCAGGCGCAAGTAAGATTCCGTGTGTGCCGTTGAAGGGATTCGAGTAGACGTCAAGCAAGGCGTCACACATCTGAAGTTCATTGGCTACGAGGTCCGCGAGGTAGAGGCGCCCTTCAAAGAGAGCAATATTTGTACTGCCCCATTGGCCAAATGCGTGAAGCTCGTGGAGCTTGGGCCCCTTGCTTCGTACTGCGGCAACACCTAATCGGGTGTATGTGGCGCTATTCAGATCCATCAGGTAGGCAGAATAAGTAGGTTCGGGCTTGGATGAAGGGGCGCCGTCTTGTACAATGCTGGTTAGAACGCCAGGTTCATTAGGGCTATATAGACCACCAACATATCCTTCAGGTATAGATGGTGTCATCATGCGACGCTCCCATTCGCGCAGTTCAGGCTCGTAATACAGTGCGAGATCTTGAACATTCCAAATCCCTGAACCGCCCAAACTCCAAAGCTTGGAACCGTCGAAGTACCGAAGTGCACCATAATTGTACCCGGCGTAAAATGTCCGGTCTAGGCGCTCAAGAGATCCATTTCGGCGCAGAGCATATACAAGTCCAGACCCCGTGAAGTGGATTATGCAGGTGTCTGGTGTTTGTGTAACTGTTGGGGATGGGTGCAAGAGTAGTCGCATGGGGTCAGGCAAAACCTCAAAGCTTTCGTGTACAACCCAGCCTGTATTGTGAAGGCTAGCAATCTGCCCGCGGTGAAAGTCGATTTGTTTAATGCTATCGTTATGGTACAGATATGCTACACCAACTTCTGGGCTGACATACTGAATAGTTTGGCTCCTTAACCAACCACTAGCTAACAAAAACAAAAGAGAAATGTGTGCTGCTCTCACACTGTGAAAGTACGTGAATTCAACGGACTCTCACAATTTCTCACGATAAATTGTATTCAATTTCAGTCTTAGCCTCACATTTGTATTCGAAACCAAGCACGGCTTCACACCAAACCAGTTAAAACCCCGAGCATCTGTGCTTGGGGTTTTTTCGTTTTAATGCTGTTCTAAATGCATTTGAAGGCCTCAAAGGGTTCGAGGCAGTCCAAGCATCGGTGAAGCGCTTTGCAGGCAGTAGAGCCAAATGCAGAGACGCGTTCGGTGTGTGTGCTGCGGCAGCGTGGGCAGGTAAGCGGCTTGTGGATGCTGAGCAGTGATCGCTTGTCGGCGGTCCGGCGGGGCGGCGGGGCGATTCCGTACGCTTCAAGCTTGCGCAATCCCTCATCACTAATCCAGTCGGTGGTCCAAGGCGGTTCGAGCACGGTGCGAATTTGGACGTTCCCGGCGCCGACAAGCGCCTCAAGCGCTTCGCGCACGTCGCGCTCAATTCGTTCGGTGGCAGGGCAGCCCGTGTAGGTGGGACTAAGGTCCACGTGGCACACGCCGTCTTCAAGGTTCACGGACCGCACGATTCCGAGGTCCATCACCGAAAGGGCGGGCACCTCAGGGTCCGCCACCTGGTGCAGGCAGTGTTCGAGATCAGAAACGCTTACCACGTTGCGTCGGGATAGGCCCGAGGCAAACTCTGCATTTCAGCAAGAAGGAATCCAAGGGATTCGCTGTGGATTCCGGACTTGCCGCGCAACAGCTTAGAAGCGCCTTCAGGAAGTTGGAGCTCAGCTTGCTCTAGCACCTCTTGAACGAGGTCGAGCCAAGGGCCGCGAAGACTGGCCACATCGGGTCCCCAACCAGCTGCATGGGCTGCGCGGTCTACCGAAGAAGGCTCAAAAAGTTCAGAAGTAAATGGCCAGAGGCGCGCTAACGAAGCGGCAATTCGGGCGCGGCTTTCATTGGTTCCGTCGCCGAGGCGCACAATCCATTCTGAGCTGTGCTCGGCATGGTAGGTGGTCTCTTTGAGTGCTTTTCGAGCGATGGCGGCCAGTTCGGCGTCGCTAGAGTGCTGTAGGGCATCGAGCTGCAAAAAGTGAAAGGCGTCAAAATAAAACTGTCGAGCCATGGTGTCGCCAAAGTCGCCGTTGGGCTGCTCGACGAGCACGTGGTTGAGGAACGATCGGTCGCTGCGCCAGTAGGCGATTCGGTCTTCGGTCATGCCGTCACCGATGCGCTTGGCGGCGAGCTGGTAGTACTGGCGAGCTAGCCCCACGAGGTCGAGGGCCAAGTTGCTCAGCGCGATGTCTTCTTCGAGAATGGGTCCGTGGCCGCACCATTCGCTGAGGCGGTGTCCCAAGATGAGGGCGTCGTCGCCGAGGTGCAGTAGGTACTGCACCGACGCATCACATGTGTCCCACTTCATCCGGAATCTCGTAGAAGGTGGGGTGTCGGTACACTTTGTCGTCTGAGGGTGCGAAGAGCACCTCTTTTTCGTCGGGAGCAGATGCTACAATCGCGCTCGAAGGCACGACCCAAATACTGGTTCCTTCGCTGCGGCGCGTGTAGACATCGCGGGCATTTTTAAGTGCCATTTCGGCGTCGGGCGCGTGAAGGCTACCTGAATGCTTGTGCGAAAGCCCGTTTTTGGAACGGACAAACACTTCCCACAGAGGCCATTGGTCGGGCGTACTCATGCGGCGGATGCTTTAGCAGTAGAGGCGGCAGCGGCACGACGGGCAGCTTGCTTGGCCGCATAGGCAGTGGCTGCCTCGCGAACCCACGCGCCCTCGGCGTGGGCTGAACGCCGGGCTTCAAGGCGCTCGGTGTTGCAGGGGCCGTTGCCCGCGACTACGGCAAAAAACTCAGCCCAGTCGATGGGGCCAAAATCGTAGTGACCGCGCTCTTCGTTCCATTTGAGGTCGGAATCGGGCAGGGTCAAGCCGAGAAACTCGGCCTGTGGAACCGTCTTATCTACAAATTCTTGGCGCAGCTCGTCGTTGGACTTGCGCTTGATGCGCCACGCCATGCTTTGGGCGGAATTGGGGCTTTGGTCGTCGCTTGGTCCAAACATCATCAGCGAAGGCCACCACCAGCGGTTGAGTGCGTCTTGGGCCATTGCTTTTTGCTCTTTGGTTCCGCGCGCCAAATGCATCATGATTTCGTAACCCTGGCGCTGGTGAAAGCTCTCTTCTTTGCAAATGCGAACCATTGCACGGCTGTAGGGGCCGTACGAAGTGCGGCACAGCATTACTTGGTTTTGAATGGCGGCTCCGTCAACCAACCAACCCACAGCACCCATGTCGGCCCACGTGAGGGTTGGGTAGTTGAAAATGCTCGAATACTTAGCCTTGCCGGTGTGCAGGTCGTCGATCATCTGGTCGCGTGTCGTGCCCAGCGTTTCGGCGGCCGAGTAGAGGTAGAGGCCGTGACCGCCCTCGTCCTGAACCTTCGCGAGCAAAATCAATTTGGCGCGGAGCGAGGGAGCCCGAGTGATCCAGTTCGCTTCAGGCAGCATTCCAACTATTTCAGAGTGTGCGTGTTGGCTGATCTGACGCACGAGCGTCTTGCGGTAGGCGTCGGGCATCCAATCCTTGGGCTCCACCTTGTTTTCGGCGGCGACGTAGTCGAGGAAGCGGGCTTCCATGTCAATACTTGGGGCCATGGTACGGAATCAAAGGGTTAATTCTGCTGCAAATTACTGCCGTTAGAACAAAAAGCGGCAGTCGGAGGTTCGCATTGCAGGCCTAGATTTGTACGCAACTATGTTTTCCTGGTTTAAAAAATCCCCTTCCAACGCTTCGGCCGAGGGACTCTTGGCCACTAAGGCCGACCAAAAAGGCGCCAAGGCGCAGTTTCAACCCTTGACCGTGCGCGAGGTGCGCCGTGAAACGTCCGACAGCGTTTCGGTGGCCTTTGACGTGCCTTCGGGCGGAAGCTTTCGCTTCATCCCCGGTCAGTACCTCACCTTGCGCACCAAGATTGGCGGAACCGAAGTTCGCCGATCCTACTCGTTGTGCTCGAGCCCGTTGAGTGGCGAGTTGCGCGTGGCCATCAAGCAGGTCGAGGGCGGAATTTTTTCAACCTGGGCCAACACCGTGCTCAAGGCGGGCGATGTCCTCGACGCCATGCCTCCGATGGGCAACTTCATTCTTGAAACGGACCCGTCTGCGCGCCGCCGCTACGTCGGATTCGCTGCAGGATCGGGCATTACCCCAGTGCTGTCTATTCTGAAAACGGCGCTCCAACGCGAGCCCGAGTCCGAGTTTGTGCTGTTTTACGGAAACCGCAAAACTGCGAGCATCCTCTTCAAGAACGAGCTTGAGGACCTCAAGGACCGCTACCTCGGCCGACTCGAGGTGCACCACGTGCTCAGCCGCGAAGACCAAGGCAGTGACGCCCTTTTTGGACGCCTCGACGCCGACCGCATCCGCTACTTTGCCGAGCACATTCCCACGGTGACCAAAGCCGACGGCTACTACCTGTGCGGCCCTGAGCCCATGATCCACGCCGCCAGCGACGTGCTCAAGGCAGCGGGGGTTGCTCCAGAAAAAATTCACTTTGAGCTGTTTACTTCGGCGGCTCCGGCCGCGGCCGGGACATCGGCAAAGACCGACAAAGGTTCCGCTGCCGGCGAAGCCTACGTTACCGTCGTCCTCGACGGCGAAGAGACGCACTTCACTCAGTCATCTAAAGAATTTGTGCTTGACGCGGCCCTCGATGCCGGAGCCGACGTGCCCTACGCCTGCAAAGGCGCCGTGTGCTGCACCTGCCGCGCAAAGGTCCTCGAAGGCAAGGTCGAAATGGCGATGAACTACTCGCTGACTGACGACGAGGTGGCCGACGGCTACGTGCTGACGTGCCAAGCGATGCCGCGCAGCGAGCGGGTCGTGGTGAGCTACGACGCGTAGGGCAGTTTCTTGCTTCTAGTTGCTGGCTTTCCGCATTTGAATGTGCGGAATTCCGTCTTCGTCGTAGACGTCGCCCTCGGGCTGAAATCCAAAATCTGAATAAAACCGAAGCAGGTAGTGCTGGGCGCTAATCACCACGTCGTCGCCTGGGAACAGCTGCTGTGCGTGGTGAATGGCGCGGTGCATCAGTTCGCGGCCGAGGCCGGTTCCGCGCACCGACGACGCGGTGGCTACCCGACCGATGCTGGGTTCGGCGTACGAGGTTCCGGGCGGAACCACTCGGGCAACCGCGACCACTTCACCCTGCTCGTCCTCGGCCCAGAGGTGGTGCGCCACGCGGTCCTTCGTGTCGGGGTCAGCGTATGCGCAGTTCTGCTCGACGACAAAGACGTCGGCCCGCAGCGCCAGGATGCGGTGCAGGGTGTCAACGCTGAGCGCTGAAAAAGGGGCAAACTGCCACGAAATCGGTACGGACATGCTGGGTTCAAGTTCGTACTTTTACCTCAATAATTCCCACGCCATGATGCTCAAGCTTATTCAAGACTTTCCACAGCATATTGCTGATTCACTGAATATTGCCGAAGGTGTTGCCAAGGTTTGGCAGCCTTTGCCGCGCCCTGTACAGCAGGTGGTGATCACGGGCCTTGGCGGGAGCGGCATCGGCGGAACCATAGCCGCAGACCTCTGCGCGGGCACGGCGACGGTTCCGGTGGTGGTAAATAAGGGATACGCTCTTCCGAACTGGGTAGGCGCAAACACCCTCGTGTTGGCCTGCAGCTACAGCGGCAATACCGAAGAGACGCTTACGGCTCTTGACCAAGCGGTGGCAGCCGGATGCATGGTTTCGGCAATCACCAGCGGAGGCGAACTCAAGCGCCGCGCCGAGCAGCACGGGTGGAATACCAGCGTGGTTCCCGGCGGAAACCCTCCGCGCTCGATGTTCGGCTATGCGCTGATTCAGATTTTGGCCCACTTGGATTTGGCGGGAGCCGGTGCTCCGGCCCAGTGGCAGAAGCAGGCAGCCCAAGCGGTCGCGGATTTGATTGTTCGCCGCGAGGAGCATTTGAGCGAAGCCGAGGCCATTGCCGACACCCTTGAAGGAACGGCATTCGCGGTCTACGCGGCGAGCGGAATGGCTGGGGTTGCTACCCGCTGGCGCCAGCAGCTCAATGAAAACAGCAAGATGCCGGGCTGGGACGCCGAGGTTCCCGAGATGAACCACAACGAAATGGTCGGCTGGGCCGGAGGCGGATCGCGCTACAGTGCAGTCTTTTTGCATTCCGCCTTTGACGCCCCCCGAAACCGCATGCGAATGGAGCTTAACGCCCCTGCCATCCGCGCCCACGGAACCCACGTGGCCGAGCTGCACGCCTACGGTGCCTCTCCGCTCGAGCAAGCCCTCGACCTCGTAGCCCTCGGCGACTGGGTCAGCTACGTGCTGAGCGAGCGCAATGCCGTCGATATCATGGACATCAAGGTCATTGACGACCTCAAAGACGCCCTGGGCAAGGCATGAGCCGTCGCTCCGTTCGTTTCGCCGACCTCGGAAGCTGGACCTACCAGCGCGCCTGGGACTTCCAAGAGTCCATTTTTACCGAAGTCGTGGAGCGCAAGTCGGCGAACCGCAAGCTTCCTGAGGGCGAGCAGGTTCCGACGCAGGATACCCTGCTTTTTGTTGAGCACCCGCACGTCTATACCTTGGGTAAAAGCGGCGACTTCGGCAACTTGCTGGCCGACGACGAGCGCCTTAAGTCCATCGGAGCCGAGTTCTACCGCACCAACCGCGGCGGCGACATCACCTACCACGGCCCCGGCCAACTCGTGGGCTACCCCATTCTCGACCTGGACGAGTACTTTACCGACATTCACCGCTACCTGCGCACCCTCGAAGAAGTCATCATCGCGACCCTCGC
>JBIPMA010000046.1:0-7785 GCA_044369335.1 Schleiferiaceae bacterium
TGAACAAACTTTGGCTTAGCGCTCCAGCGCTCTTTTTGGCTGCCTGCACAGGTGGCGACCTCGTACCTGTTGAACTCCAAGTTGCCGGAGCCAAAGAGGTCATCATCTACCGCATCGACCCTGACCGCCTGTACTCTTGGGACACGCTGCAGTTGACTGACGGTGTGATGGACGTCGAGCTTCCGCTTGACAGTTCAGGTTCGACCTTTTACGCGTTTGCGTTTGACAACAACGGTAGCCTTCGCCTCGGAATCGAGCGCGGCGACGACATCGAGGGCGAAGTAAGCGTGGCCAACAACATCACGACCTACAGCCTCACTGGTTCACCACTGTCAGAGCGCCTGTTGGCCCACTACCAGCCACTCCGCCACTCAGCAATGCTGATGGATAGCCTCGATGCCGAAGCCCAAACCTACCAAGGTCTGCCTGACGTTGCCGAGAAGAACGCGCTTCTGTTCGCCCGCTACCAAGCGCGTGTTGAGAAGCACCGCAAGGAGCTCGAAGCCATGATCACCGAAGACCCCGCGTCACTCGCCAACATCTTTGCGATCTACCAATCTGTCGGAAACTACCCACTGTTCAATCCCGACCAGGACGCAGAATTGATTCGCACCACCGCGGATGCCATGAGTGAAGCACATCCAAACCACCCCATTCTGCAGATTTTTATCCAGAGCGCGGTTCGGTAATTCGGAACTTAGTTTAGTGCACAACCGCGGCCTTCGGGCTGCGGTTTTTTTTTGCGGTATTGGCTTGCTGGCAAGGGTGGCTCGTTGGCCCTTAGGCAAGGTTGGCTCGTTGGCTCTTCGGCAAGGGTGGCTCGTTGGCTTGTAGCGCTTCGCGCTAGGGCCGCTGCGTAGCGAATTTTATAAAACGGATTATAGTCGTAACAATATGGTTATGTGTGATATAGCAGTTTAGAGATTTTTGAGAAAAAGTAAAATCCGGTTAATACCGAACGGATTGTTGCGCATCGCGCCTGAGGCGCTCAAGCCAATGCTCATCGTGCTGGGGCTGCTTCGCAGCTAGAGCCGCTCTGCGGCTGACTCGAGAGCCAACCTTGCCAACCTTGCTACCCATGCCAACCACAAAAAAAGGGCCGCCTCACAGCAGCCCCTTTAGTTGTATGTGGTGAACGATTAGCGCTTCATGAAGATTTCGCTGATCGCCTGTCCGCCCTGAGTGCGGGTGAGTACGTACTGGCCTTTGGGAAGGTTGCTAACCTGAACGGGCACTGCGGAGACACCGTTGGTGGTCTTCATGTCGACACGGCGCACGAGACGGCCATCCATGGTGCGGATGGTTAGCGTAACGGCTCCGTCGCCCACCGGAACGCGAACGATATCTGATGCAGGATTCGGGAAGAGACCGAGCGACTCTTTGTCGAGGCGCGCCTCAGGCTCGTTGCTGCCCAACGGGCGGTTCACGCTGGTCGTGGTGGTTTGGAACCAGCCACGTCCGTGGGTAGCAATGAACACGTCACCCTCAGTCGGAGATGAAATCGGGTTGTTCGGGTCGTAGTTGAAGTCGGTGCGGTACTGCTCAATTTCAAAGACTGGAACGCGCGCCATTCCGTTGTTCTCTTCGGTATAGCTTGGGGTCGCAGAATTGATGTTGTCAGTCATGAACATACCCCACTCACTGCCCACAAAGAGGCGGTTGGGATTGCCCTTGTCAAACGACACTGAGTAGCATGGGAATGCGGGCAGGTCGCCTTGCTTGCTGGCAAAGGTGGGAACCGAAGCGAGTGCGTTGGTCGATACGTACACGTACGCAGAGTTACCGTAGTTGCCCAATGATACCGCTACGCGGTTGGGATCGTTCGGATCCACGTCAATGCCGGTTACCACGCGACCGTTCCAGTTTCCGATTTGGGTAACCGTGATTACGGCGCTGGCAGAATCCAACCAAGCTTGGCTTAACGTGCGGGCGGCAAGAAGGTTTGAGATTCGGTACAGACGGCCGTTCGTGGTAGATACGAAGAGGTGGTTGCCGTCCGCAGAAACCTTCATGTAGTGCGGCGTCACGTTGCTACCAAAGTGGGCGATTCGCCACCACTCGGGGGTCTTGCTAAAGTCGTGTACGTCGCGGGTCATGAAGATTCCACCCATTTTGGGTACCGTAGCAGTCACCTGAGAGGTCAAGCCCACAAAGAACATAGACTGGATGGGATCTTGAACTTTAAATTCATCACCAACGTCAAGGCGGCTCGTTGTTGTTGCACGCACCGGCAGTGCACCGATGGCCGACTTAAGGGTCAAGGGAGAGCCCTGGGGCAGGAAGACGTCACACGTCACAATCACTTCGGCGATCGGGGGTGAATTGAAGGTGATGTCGAAGTAGGCCGAGTCAGCGTAGAATACACCCGTCGCATCACCTGAGATGATTCCGTTGGCATTGGCCGTGGCCGTCATTGCGCCTGCGGTGATTTGCAACGTGTTCGGGATAAATTCAGCCGCAGGCTGGTTGTGGTTGATCTTGCCTTTAAAAACGCGCTTGATTCCGTCACCGAAGCCCATAGAGCGAATTCCTGGAAGAAGCTCGAACGAAACTGAATCTCGAGATTGCATGTCGTTGGTGGTTTCCCAGAGCTCAAACGGCATCATCCAATTTGAGTACGGCAGACCAGCAGTACGTGCCTGAGTGAGAAGAGCATTTGAGAAGGTCGACCAACCCTCACCCTCATCGTCAGAGCGGTAGAAGTTTCCGTTCTGGGTTTCAGCGAACATGACCTTGGGATTGAGCCAAGAGATATCGCTGTGACCTCCATCTCCACCGAAGAGCTTCTTTATTCCGTGCGGTGAAACACTGGTGTAGTCGAGGTAGCTGGTTCCGTTGTCTTGGCAACCTCCCAAAAGCTTGCGATCCTTACCCACTCCAAAACCGAAGTACTGGTAAGTGTTGTATCCGAGGTTGCGCTCAAACCACGTTGCACCGTGGTTGTTTGACTTAAATACGCCTCCGTCGTTTGAGGTAAAGATGACGTCGGGATTGTTGGGGTCGACGATGAGCTCGTGGCTGTCGGCGTGCAGATAGAATGGATTGCCGGCAAAGTCGTTCAGGGTAGAAGCCTGAACCCATCCGCCCGTAGCAGACCACTGCCATACGGTGATGCCACCCAACCAAACATGATCCTTGTTCTTGGCGCTTACGGTCAAGAAGAGGTCAAAGATTCCCTGGCAGTAAACGTCGGATCCTACTCCGTTGCACAATGGGTCGAAGTTGGCTCCCTTTTGGCCGATTTTAGACCATGTGCTACCACCGTCGGTTGAGCGGTACACAGCTGCGAGGGCAGAACCATTGGTCTGCACACAGTATACATAGTTGTCGTCCTGTGGGCTCACCGAGTAGCGAATGCGGCCACCAGCACGGCGTGGAAGAGAGGTAGACGTGACCACCGGCGCCGAAACTTCATTAAATGTGGCTCCGTCGGTAGACTTCATGGTGCGACCCGCCTGGTTTACGTAAATCGTACCTGCGGCTGAAAGAGCGAAGTCGGTGATGCTTCCGCTGAGAAGCTGCGTCCATGTGGCACCACCGTCGGTGGTCTTCATGAACCCACCATTAGTGGCAGCAAAAATCGTGTTGGCGTCGGTTGGGTGCGCCTCGATGTCAGCGACAGCCGTCCATGCCGCACTGGCAGAGTTGTTAGCCGGAACCGTGCTAGTAAGCTGAACGAAGTTCACGCCGTCGGTTGACTTGTACACCCCACGTCCCGCAAAGTTGGGTGTGGTATTGTGACCGGTTCCGCCGTAGCCGAGCCAAATTTCACCGGTACCATAGTAAATGTCTCCATTGGCGGCTTGGCAGATGCTACCAACTGCTTGGTTTGCGCCGGGGTCGCTTACCACGTTCCAGCTTGCTCCACCATTCGTAGAACGGTACAAACCACCGCCTACCGAACCCGCATACACAATGTTTGAATTGTTGCGATCCACGAGGAGCGCGCGCGTACGGCCGCCGTGGTTGTCGGGGCCACGGGATTCCCAGTTCAGCGTGTTGGTCTTTTGAGCAGTCTGAATGAGCTGCGCCCAAGCAGCTTGAACTGCAGCAGGATCAATCTCACCCGTGACTTGGTTGGCACGAAGCATGTGCAGGTATTCGTTGTAGCCTGCAAAACGGCCCTGCTGGCTCGCGTCGCGGAATTGGTATTGGCGCGACTCAGGTTGGCCCGAAGGGACCAAAACCACGGCGGCGCCAGCAAGAAGGACCGAACCTGAAATCAGGGCGGCAATGCGAGTACGGTTCATTTTCATACGGTTTCGAAACAGAGTGCTAAAAATAAGGTAAAGAAGGCTTAGTGCACATGCCGTTCGGCATGGTAGGATGAGCGAACTAATGGACTGCTCTCTACGTGGCGGAATCCGAGGGTCCGGGCGTACTCACCGAGGCGCTCAAACTCTTCGGGCTCAACAAAACGCTGCACGGGCAGGTGGCGCGGAGACGGCTGCAGGTACTGACCCAAGGTCACCACGTCTACACCGACAGTCAAGTGCCTGGTAGAGTTCGTCTTCGGTCTCGCCGAGGCCAAGCATGATTCCGGTTTTGGTGCGGTTCACACCGTTCGCCTTGAGGTAGCGAAGCACTTCGAGCGAGCGGTCGTACTGGGCTTGAATGCGGACTTGGCGCGTCAGTCGGCGCACGGTCTCCATGTTGTGGCTCACCACTTCAGGTGCCGCCTCGACAATGCGGTCAATTTGGTCGGTGATCCCGCGAAAGTCGGGAATCAGGGTCTCCATGGTGGTTCCGGGAGACAGACGGCGCACGGCAGCGACCGTTTCGGCCCAAATGATTGACCCTCCGTCGGCGAGGTCGTCGCGGTCCACACTCGTGAGCACGGCGTGCTTGATTTTCATGCGCTGAATGGACCGCGCCACGCGGTCGGGCTCGTCCCAGTCTACAGGCAGTGGGCGTCCGGTGGCCACGTTGCAAAATCCGCACGAGCGGGTGCAAATGTTGCCCAAGATCATAAAGGTCGCGGTGCCTTCACCCCAGCATTCGCCCATATTCGGGCAGCGTCCCGACTCACAGATGGTGTGGAGCTTGTACTGGTCCACGACGTTGCGCACGGCGCGGTAGTTGGTTCCGGTCGGCAATTTGACGCGCAGCCAGTTGGGCTTGCGTACTGGAGTGGGTTTTGAATTCGATGCTTCCATGAATGCTTGTATAACGCGCGGAACCGTGTTCAGTTCAGTGATTCAATCCATCCGGCATCGATTCCGAAGTGGCTTGCGTGAAGCACGTGCTCGGCATCGCGGAACCACAGCAGCTGCGGACTCTGGTGCTCTACCGACCACACGCTGGCCAGTTCGTTACTCAGGGGTCGCTGGGCAATAACGTCCACATAACCCACCTCAACTTCGGGGTGCTCGTGCAACCAGGAACTCACGCGGTGGTGCGCTGCCGTAGATATGCTGCAGCGGGTGCTGTGCTTAAAAACTAAAATTCCGCCACGGTAGCGACCGAGGCGGTGAATGTCGTCGAGGCTGGCAACGGGTACCAGACTCATACTTGGGCCGCAGCTTCGGCGGTCGGCGCGGCCGATCCGATGAATGCTGGACACATGTCGGCCGACTTGCACGAGGCCGTAGATGCCGCGGCTGCTGCAATAAATAGGGCCGCAAGGATGGTTTTGAGCGTACGCATAGAGGCAAAAATACGAAGTTTGCAGTGTGAACCGCATCCCCCCCCTACCAGCTGACTGGCTGGACGCCCTCAAGCTCGATGCAACGGCGACGTGGATGGACGAACTATGCCGCCGTACTGCGGAATCCTACGCCACGGAGACCGTGTACCCGGCACCTGAAAATCTGTGGAACGCGTTTGAATTGTGCCCCTTTAACCGCGTCAAGGTGGTGGTGCTTGGCCAAGATCCCTACCACGGTTCGGGGCAAGCACATGGCTTGGCGTTTTCGGTTCCGCGCGGTGTCGCGGAACCACCCTCGCTGCGCAACATTTTTAAGGAATTCGCTTCAGACACGAGCCTCACCCCACCCCCAACGGGTGATTTGACGGCATGGGCACGCGAAGGAGTGCTCCTTTTGAACACAGCTCTGACGGTGCGCGCCGGGGATCCCGGAAGCCACGCCGACGGCCGCTGGGACCCACTCGTGAACCGGGTGCTTGAGGTGCTGAACGCCGAAGCGCGTCCGCTCGCCTTTTGGTTGTGGGGTGCACATGCCCAAAAACGCGGGGCGGCACTCAGCAATCCGCGCCACCTTGTGCTGCGCTCGGCCCACCCCTCTCCGCTCGGAGCCTACCGGGGTTTCTGGGGCAGCAAACCGTTTTCAACGACTTCGGAATGGTTCAAAACTCAGGGCGTAAGCGGACCTGATTGGTCGGCCGGGAATCCTACCTTTGACCTGTGATTACCATTGGGCTGTTAATTCTAAGTGTTCTGCTCCTCGGAGCGCTGTTGGTGCTTCAGATTCGCCGCGGTACTTCGGGCGGAACCGATTCCGGTGAAACAGCCCGCATTCAGGGGCTGTACGACGCCGCCAACCAGCGAATTCGCGACCTTGAATCGGCATTGACTTCCGCTCAAAATGCCCAGCGCGAGTCCGACATGGCCCTCGCCCGAGCGCAGGAGCGCCTCGCTGCCGCAGATTCCGCGCGAAGCGAAGTCGAGGCCCAGCGCGAGCAGCTCAAAAACGAGTTTAAAGTGGTGGCCCAAGAGGCCCTTGGTCAGCAGTCGCGCATGCTTCAGGAGCAGCTCAAGCAAGGCAATAAGGCAGAACTGGACTTGCTTCTGGCTCCCTTTCGTGCCAAGCTCGAGCAGTTTGGCGAACGCGTCGAGAAGACCCACCTTCAGGGCGTGCACGAGCGGAGCGAACTCAAGGCCGAGGTGCGCAACCTGATGGAGCAGTCCGAAAAGCTTCGCAGCGAAGCCAACGCGCTGACCCGTGCTTTGCGCAGCGACAACAAAGCCCAAGGCAACTGGGGCGAAATGGTGCTCGAAAAGCTTCTTGAGCGCAGCGGACTCACCCGCGACCTCGAGTACAGCGTGCAAGCTTCCACCACGGATTCCGACGGCCGGCGCCTGCAGCCCGACGTGGTCCTCAACCTGCCCGAGGGCAAGCACTTGGTGATTGATTCCAAAGTCAGTCTGGTGGCCTACGAACGCTTCGTGAACGCCGAAACTCCCGAAGAGCAGGCCCTCGCCATGAAGGAGCACATCGCGTCGCTTCGCGCCCACATTCGCGGACTTTCGGACAAAAACTACCAGAATTTGTACGACGTTTCGCTGGACTTTGTGCTGCTGTTTGTTCCGATTGAAGGCGCGTTCAGCACCGCATTGCAGGCCGAACCCGGACTCTACCAAGAGGCCTTTGACCGCAACATTGCGCTGGTCAGCACCACCACCCTTTGGACTACCCTACGCACTGTCGGAACCCTGTGGCGCCAGGAACGCCAAAACCGCAACGTCGGTGAAATCATTCGCCAGGCATCTGACCTGTACGACAAGTTTGTCGGGTTCTCAGAAGAAATGATCAAGGTGGGCAACCAAATGCAAACCACCACAAAGACTTACGAGAACGCGATGAAGCAGCTCAGCCAAGGCAAGGGCAACCTCGTACGCCGTGCCGAGCAGCTTCGCCAGCTGGGCCTTAAAAACAGTAAATCCACGAATCCGTCACTGGTCGACCGAGCCCTTCAGGGCGAGTCCGAAGAGGGCGAAACCGAATAATACCCTATGAGCCAGCAACTTGACGACCAATTAATTTACGGAATTCGCCCCATTGAAGAGGCTCTCGAATCAGAGGTAGTTCTGGTCCGCGTCTTTAT
>JBIPMA010000047.1:0-7776 GCA_044369335.1 Schleiferiaceae bacterium
CGACCACGTCAGGGTGGCTGCTGAGGCCGAGGTAGTTGTTGGCGCAAAAATTCAGCACCTCAGACCCGTCGGCCAAGGTGATGACGGCGTCCTGCGGAGAGGCGATAATGCGTTCGCGCTTAAAAAGGCCTTGCTCGTCGACGGACTTCAGCTCATCGCGCAGGCGCTGGTAAAAGGTTTCACGAGAATTCATGACGTAGGATTGTGGGTCTGCGAAGGTAGAGGACGACGGGCAGCGGACGCTCACCCAAAACCGGCACCAGCAGGTCGGCGTAGCGGCGTACTTGCTCTTCGTGCTCGGCCTGCGGCGCGCCCGTTTTGTAGTCGGCGACCACCCAACGTCCGTCGGCGCGGCGGTAAATGCGGTCGGGGCGCAGCACTCCGCCCTCGTGGAGCAGGCTGCGCTCGGTGTAGGTCTCGGTCGCGGTCCACCAGTCGGCCAGTTCGGGGGAATCCAGCGCCAGCGCCAAGGTGTCAACGAGGCGGTCGCGTTCGGCGGAATCCAACTGGCTGCGTTCCGCGGCAGAATACGCTGCAGCCGCAGCGTCTCGGCGGTCGCGAATGCGTTCCAAGGCCGCGTGAAGGGCGTTGCCAAAGCGCTGCTCGGGTTCCTCGTCGCGGGGACGGGCAAGCTTTACGGTGTCGGTCCAGTCGCGGTTGCGCACAATGCTTTGGTCCCAGGTCGGAGCCGCGGGCGCGGCGGCCTCAGGCGCAGGCATTGCGCCCCAGGTCCAGAGGTTTTCAGCCAATTGCCGGGCTTCGCCCAGGGCGAGTTCGGCCTCGGCGTGCTGCAGCCACCAGCCTCCGTAACCCTTTTTGGGGTCGAAGTAGACCCAGAGCTCGTCGACGGCGCGGGTCGTGGCCACGTACAGCAAGTTGGCGTCGTCAAAGGCGGCGCGCTCGGCGGTTTCGCGCACCCGTTCGGCGTAGGCGGGCCAGCGCTGCCCGACCTCGTCGAGCAAGCCCTCGTTCGAGCTGAATTTGGTGAGCGGAACCAGCGCCGCGGGCGGCAAATCAAGGTCCGGCCCGAGCACTCCGCGCGGATCGAGCCATACCGGGTCAAAGCGCGGGTTATCGAGCTGGGCCCAAGGGAAAAAGACAATGGGGTACTCCAGTCCCTTGGCCTTGTGGACGGTCAGCAGTTCGACTGCGTCCGCTCCCGCCGGAGCCGACACACTCCACATAGGGGCCCGACGGGCGTACTCTTCCATAAAGGCCTCGAGGCGGTTGACCTGACGCTTCGAGAAGTCGAGCATGGCGTCGAGCAGGCGCAGGACAAAGGCGTCCGCGTCGGCGTTGAACCCCAGGGCACGTGCGGTATAGGCGCCCATTTCGTAGAGGCTCAGGCGCCAGGCGACGTCGGGGCTCCAACCCGGAAGGATTCGGCGAAGCACCGGCTCAAAATCCTCAGGTATGGGGGCGTCTTGGACGCGGCGGCGCGACTGGCCAAGCAGGAGCCATTCCTCTGTGCCCACCTGCCACACGCCGGCGCGGCGGAGGCCGCGCAGCACGTCCCACTCGCGCTCGGGCTCGCCCGGTCGGAGCATCCAGCGAAACAGAGCCACCATGGCCTGAACCGCGGCGGAACCGGTCACCGCCAGCAGCTCCGACGACAAAATCGGGATTCCCTCGGCGGCAAAGCGCTCAGCTACCATGCGGCCCTCGGCGCGGCGGCGCATGATCACGGCCATGTCGCCCCAGGACCAGCCGGCGGCACGCCGGCTCCGCACGTCGGCCACTAATGCGTCGAGCACGGCAGGATCAAACTCGGACTTGTCTTCGGCCTCGATGCCGCGAAGCTGTACGTAGCCGCCGGAGGCTCCGCGCGGATTTTGCGCCGAATCGGCGTACGCGGTGCGGTGGTCGTCCTGGCCAAGCTTGGCGGCCAAACCCGTGTACAAACGGTTGTTGAAGGCGACGATTCCGTGCCGGCTGCGCCAGTTGTCGCCCATGGCCACAAACCCCGACATGCCCTTGAGGCCCGGGAGCGCGTCCGACGGACTGTCGCCCTTTTTCGCGCGCGCCACGAGGTCCAAAAACTCCTCGGCGTCTGAGCCGCGCCAACGGTAAATGCTTTGCTTGCCGTCGCCGACCACCATGGCTCCGGCGCCCTGCTCTCGGCCGGTCAGGGCGTGCTCCATCAGCGGCCAGAGGTTGGCCCACTGCATGCGCGAGGTGTCCTGGGCCTCGTCGACTAAAAATCGGGCGTATCGCTCACCGAGGCGTTCGTACAGGTAGCTCGTCGGCTGGTCGCGCAGCTCGCGGTGGATCAGCGGCTGAAACTTCCAAATCGGCTGCACCCTGAGGCGGTCGAGCACGTCCTCAAGGCGGCGCGCCAGCTCGCTCAGCACCGAGGCGCTGCGGTCGTGGCGGCGAAGCAGGTCGAGCACCACTCCGTCGAGCGCGGTTTCGAGGGGATCGCCCAGCAACACCTTCATGTGCGCCACCACCTCTTCGGCTTGGTCCCGTAGCACGGAATCTTTTTGCGCCGCGACCTTCAAAATCGCCACCGGGTCACCCATCAGTGACTTTCGCACGTGCGCCCCCGGAACCCAAAGCTTCGCGTCCGGCTTGCGGAGCTTTTTGAAGTAGCTCGCGTACCAATCCGCGCGGTTGACCGACTCGGCGGGCAAGCTAGCCAGCAACTTCAGCAGCTTCGGCGCCGCCGCCCGCATCCGAGTACGCAGGTCCGTGGCCTTTTGGCGCAAGTTGGTCTGAAGCTGCCGGTGGCGCTCCAAGTCCCATTGACGCAGGTCCTCCACGGCTTCGGCCGACGCCTCTTTGCTCAGGTGCTTGGCCATGGCTTTAAGCGCGTCAAACACGTCGGCCTGCTTGTCGTCTTCGAGGTTGGCGCGGGCAAAATCCAGCACGAGTTGGGTGAGGGCGGAATCGTTTCCGAGGTCCGCCATCAGCTCGTACACGGCCAAGTCCAAGAGGTAGTCGTCGTCGAGCTCCACCTCAAACTGGCTCGGGAGGCCCAATTCAATCGCAAACGTGCGCACCAATCGGTGGGTGAATTGGTCGAGGGTTCCGAGCGAAACCGACCCGTAGTCGTGCAGCATTTCGCTCAGGACCGCGGCGGCCCGGCGACGGAGCTCAGCGGCATCAATGTCGAGCAGCAACGCAATCTCTTTGGCAATGGGGTCCGCAAAGGGGTCGTCGAGTTCGACCGCCTTTTGCAGCGTGCGGAGCACGCGGTCCTTCATTTCGTGTGCGGCCTTGTTGGTGAACGTCAGGCCCAAAATGCGCCGAAAGGCGCCCGGATCGTCGGGGCGCGCGAGCGCCGCGGCTCCGTACTCGACCGCCAAGCGAAAGGTTTTGCCCGCCCCCGCCGAGGCGCTGTAGACCGCAATGCGGGCGGATTCCGAACTCGTACTGGCCATCGAGGTTAAAGTTAACGCGCCGGCCCAACCCTAGGCCCTATTTTTGTGTTATCCCTTGAAGGAAATCCGTATTAAACGCTTTAAATCCGATCCAATGTTTACCCTCCCCAACCTTCCCTACGCGCACAATGCCCTTGAGCCGCACGTAGACGCGCTGACCATGGAAATCCACCACGGCAAGCACCACCAAGCATACGTCAACAACCTCAACGCGGCCATCGAAGGCAGTCCCATGGCCGGCAAGAGCCTCGAGGACCTGATGAAGCAGCACAGCGACGTACCTGCCGTCCGCAACAACGGCGGAGGTCACTTCAACCACAGCCTCTTCTGGACCATCATGAGCCCCAACGGAGGCGGTCTGCCCACCGGAGACCTCGGCGCCGACATCAACGCCACCTTCGGAAGCTTTGACGCCTTCAAAGAAGCCTTCGCCAAGGCCGCAGCAACCCGCTTCGGTTCAGGCTGGGCATGGCTTTGTGTCAACACCGCCGGCAAGCTCGAGATTTGCTCTACCGCCAACCAAGACAACCCCCTCATGCCAAGCGTGGGCTGTGCCGGAACCCCCATCCTCGGCCTCGACGTGTGGGAGCACGCCTACTACCTGAAGTACCAAAACCGTCGTCCCGACTACGTTTCGGCCTTCTTTAACGTGATCAACTGGACTGAAGTCGCGTCGCGCTACGCCGCCGCCAAGAAGTAATTCTTCTTCCTCGGAACCGTTAAAATCAAAAACCCCCGGCTCGCGCCGGGGGTTTCTTTTTATTGGTGCAGTTCGAAGCCAGAGCCCGTCAACTCCCCCCAACTCCGCCACTTGATCCAATCGCCGAGGTTGATGTAGGTTCCGCGTCCGTCGGGGAACAATGCCTGAACGGGATAGTGCCGATGGCCAAAAATCCAGCAGTCTGCGGGCGCCTTCGAGTGCTGGTCGAGGGCCCAGAGGTAAATGGCCTCGCGGGTCACGTCGGTCATGGCGTAGTCCTCGTGTCCGGTTCGGGCACGGCTTCCGCGTGAAAGCCAGGAGGCGAGGCCGATCCCGAGGTCAGGGTGCAGCCAGCGAAAAAGCGTTTGAAACGGTTGAAACGTAAACACCCGCTTCAAAAGTTTGTATCCCGTGTCGCCAGGACCAAGGCCGTCTCCGTGGCCGACTACCAGTTGTTTTCCACTCCAAACATGCCGAATAGGTTCGTGAAAAACTTGAATGCCAAACTCTTGCACGAAATAATCTCGCATCCACAGGTCGTGGTTGCCCGTAAACATATAGATAGGAATTCCCGAATCGGACCAGTCCGCAAGCCGGCCCTGCAACCGGGCAAAGCCCTTCGGAATCGCACGGCGGTACTCGAACCAGAAGTCAAAGACGTCACCCACTAAATAGAGCGCGGCCGCACGGGGCTTGATGGAATCCATCCAGGTAACAAATGCGCGTTCGCGCTCCGCACTCGCTTGCCCATTCGGCGCGCCCAAGTGCAAATCGCTCGCGAAAAAGACCGACTTGCCCTCGGGGAGCACAAATTCCGCATCAACCTTCGCGACCATACCGCAAACCTAGGGCAAAATCCCGTGCGCCATGGCCTGGCACTAGGTCGTCGGGGACCATAAATCCCAAAAACCCTATCCCTTCAACCCTTTGCGTACCTTTAAACGTAGAAACCCATTTGCCATGCTTGAAACGTTAAGCTCCTACCACCCCGTACTGCTCGCGTTCTTGGCGACCACCTTTACGTGGCTTGTGACCGCCTCGGGCGCCGCCCTCGTCTTTCTCTTCAAGGAACTTCCGCGCAAAGTCCTCGACGGAATGCTCGGATTCACTGGCGGAGTCATGATCGCAGCCAGCTACTGGAGCCTGCTCGCTCCATCCATCGAAATGTCTGAGGCCCAGGGCTACATCCCCTGGATTCCACCGGTCCTCGGCTTCCTCACTGGGGCGCTGTTCTTGTTTGGGCTCGACAAACTGGTTCCGCACCTGCACATCAACTTTGGCCCGTCCGAAATCGAGGGCGTCAAAACCGACTGGAAGTCGACGACGCTCCTGGTGCTCGCCATCACGCTGCACAATATACCTGAGGGCTTGGCCGTGGGTGTCGCATTCGGAGCCTACGCGGCCGGAATCGACGGCGCTTCCCTCGGAGCCGCCGTGGCCCTCGCCATCGGAATCGGCCTCCAAAACTTTCCTGAAGGGGTCGCGGTCGCCTTCCCGCTACGCCGCCAGGGCGTTTCGCGCTTCCGCAGCTTTTGGTTCGGACAGCTCTCTGCCATCGTCGAGCCCGTCGCAGGCGTTGTCGGAGCCGTCGCCGTCATGTACATGCAGCCCGTGCTTCCGTTTGCCCTAGCCTTTGCGGCCGGAGCCATGATCTACGTCGTCGTCGAAGAGGTAATTCCCGAAACCCAGCGCGACAAGTACACCGACATCGCCACCCTCGGATTCATTGCCGGATTCGCGGTGATGATGTCGCTTGACGTAGCGTTGGGCTAGCGCCGTCGCCTCCAGCGCCGAAGGCGCCTTCGGCGGTTTCTCGTTTCTGGTTTCTTGTTCCTAGTAACCGGAAACCAGCAGCCAGTAACTAGTTACTAGCTACTAGTTGCGCGCAGCTCCGCTGCGCTAAAGCCCCAAAGCTTTGAACAAATCGTTTCCGTTGGCCAGCACAAACAGGGCCAGCAGCAAGAAGAATCCGATCATTTGGGCAACCTCCATGACGCGGGTGCTCGGAGCTCGCCCGGTGACCCACTCGATGAGGGCAAACACGGCGTGGCCTCCGTCCAAAGCGGGAATCGGAAGCACATTCAAAAACGCGAGGGCGAGGCTCAAAAAGGCGGTAAAGCCCCAAAAATGCTCCCAATCCCAGGTGCTCGGGTACTGCTTTAAGATGGTGAGAAAGCCTCCGGCCTCTTTGTAGGCGCCCGTTTCGGGCTGAAACATCATCTTGATTTGGCGCGCATACGACGAGAGAGTTGATACGGCGCGGTTCCATCCGTACGGAATCGCCGAAAGGCCACTGTGGGTCTCGGTCTTCACGGGGAAGAATTCGGCCAAGTTGTCTTGGTAGTAGACTCCAATTTTGCCTTCGTCACTCACGGTCACGGGCAAGTCGATGCGCTCACCGTCTCGGTCCACCGTGATGGTCACTGCTTGGCCTGCCAGGCCTGGGATCCGCTCGAGGTACTCGTCAAAGTAGGTGAGCGATTCTCCATTCAGTGCGACGAGGGCGTCGCCTTTGGCCATTCCGGCCTTTTCGGCGGGGCTGCCGGTCGCAAACTCTTTCACGACGTAGGGTACGCGCGGAAACATCCACGGCGTCTTTTCTTCAATAGCCTTGGCCACAAACGCTTGGGTAATGGGTAAATCCACGCGCTCGCCATCGCGGAGCACAGTAAGGCTAGACCCCGAACCGAGCAGCATTTCGACGCTTACTTCGTCAAAGCGCGCGATTTCGCGTCCGCCCACTGCGACCGGAACGTCGCCCGACTTCATGCCCATTGACTGCGCAACGGGGGTAGCCCACACGCCGCCCTTGAGGTCAGCCGTATCCACGTACTTTTCACCGTAGTAGGCGCCCATTCCGGCGTAAATCACGACCGCAACGATGAAGTTCACGGTGACTCCGCCCAAAATGATGATAAGGCGCTGCCAGGGCTTTTTGCTGCGGTATTCGTAGGGCTTGGGCTCTTCGGCCAGGCCTTCGGTGTCCATGGACTCGTCGACCATGCCGGCAATCTTGACGTATCCGCCGAGGGGCAGCCAGCCGATTCCGACTTCGGTTCCGCGAATGTTGGTTTTAAACAGCGAAAACCACGGGTTGAAAAAGAGGTAAAACTTCTCGACGCGGGTGCGAAAGGCAACGGCCGGAATAAAGTGGCCCAGCTCGTGGAGCACCACCAGCAGCGAGAGTCCAAGAATGAACTGCGAAATTTGAATCAACATAGCGGCGGCAAAGGTACAACCATCGTGCCTGCCGTACTTTTAGGGCATGCGTACGCACCACGTCGGACCCCAGCAGTTTAGCTTCCCCAACGGCCTCGAGAGCTGGACCATTCAGCACATCGCGGGCCGCGAGTTTCGCATTCAGCGCGGAACCGTCACCAAAACCGCCTTTCTCGTTTCGTACGAGCCGGCCGCCAAGCGTTCGGCGTGGTGGATCGACGGCGACGTGCACGAGGTTCGCTCACTTCGCCCCATCGACGCCCTGCTCGACGAGCTCGGAATGGCCGCCACGACCGCCAAAGGCCTTGACGTACTGGTAGCTCCGATGCCCGGCCTGGTGCTGCGGGTGGATGCCACCGAAGGTTCCGAGGTCGAACAAGGCCAGACCCTGCTCGTGCTCGAAGCCATGAAGATGGAAAACAACCTCAAGAGCCCCGCCACCGGCCAAGTCGCCGAGGTGTTCGTCACAGCGGG
>JBIPMA010000048.1:0-7758 GCA_044369335.1 Schleiferiaceae bacterium
CGTGCGGAGCCTGGCCCAGAAAGTAGACTGCATCATCCGCGTGAATCATTCCATCTCCACCATCGTCGATGTAAATCGGCAATGCGCTCAAGTCACGGGCCTCGCCTTGGCTCGCATTCACTTCAGTTAGCACCCCAGCATTGCGACCCCAAATCCCTACCGAACTCGAGGGAACAGGCAGCGAACCCAGGCCTAATTGCTGGAATTCTGTCCCCTTTATTCGATAAATACCATCTTCAGTTACTCGAACTTCGGCCCACGAGCCCTTGCGAAGGACCGATTCTACAGGCCAAGATTGCGCCCGAAGCCCCGACACGGCAAGCAGCATCAGGTAGAAAAATCCGAGTATTTGGGTACGAAAGTGCTGCATTCTGCGTTCAAAGTTCGTAAAGTCCAACGCGGTTTTCAGACATATCGTTTACAAACGCTCGGAAAATCGTATAATTGTGGCTTCAAATGATGCCTTATTCCATGGCCCTAAGACGCCTGATTGCGGTCGCACTATTATTGACACACGCTTGGTCCGCCCAAGCGCAAGACCCGCATTTTACGCAGTACTACGCGAATCCGCTTTACCTAAACCCCGCATTTGCAGGAGTTAAGCAATGTCCTCGCCTCACAACTAACTACCGAAATCAGTACCCATCACTAGGCGTGTACCAGACGTTTTCAGCGTCCTACGACCATTACGTAGATGGCCTTAATGGCGGAATCGGTGTTCTCATCATGCAGGACGAAGCCGCGAACGGAGACCTTTCTTTGACGGAAGCCTCAGGGATTTACTCCTACCACCTCAAGGTCAACCGCGACTTCATGCTTCTTTTTGGAGCCCAAGCAACGTTTCGCCAACGATCACTGAACTGGAACAACCTGACGTTCCCCGATATGATCGACCCCTTCTTCGGGTTTGTCAAGCCGACCAACGAGATTCGCCCCGACGAAACCACGGTTCAGCAGTTCGACTTGAGTTTTGGCATGCTCGGATTTACTGAGAATTTTTACATCGGAGCTTCTGCCCACCACGTTACCCAACCCAATGAAGCGTTTCTCAGCACTTCTACCCTTCCCATCAAGGTGACTGCACAAGCGGGCGCAACCATTCCTTTGGGTCGCAAGCGCCTCTACAACGAGCTCGACAACCTTCTTATTCCCAATGTGGTGTACCAAACCCAAGGGGGCGCCCACCACATGACCCTAGGAATGTCGTTTAACCGCGGTGTTCTTACTGGTGGACTCGGCTACCGACAAGCATTGGGCGTAGTGAGCACCAACCCTGATGCTCTTATTGCCATCATCGGAATCGCTCCAAACGATGTGCCTTGGAAGTTCGGGTACTCCTACGACTACACAATTTCTGCGTTGGGCAACGCGTTAGGTGGTGCCCATGAAGTCTCTCTTTCGTACCAGTTCCCTTGCCGTAGCCGCCGTACGCGCTACAGCGAAGTCAAGTGTCCAAAATTCTAACCTTCTCATTATGAAGCGTTCACTTTTATCTACTTCGGTCGCCTTTGGCGCACTGATCCTTTTGGCCACGAGCTGCGCCAAAACGGCTTCCAACACAACGGGCATGGCGCTCAACGACCGCAAAAACGGCGGTTTTCAAATCAACCTTAAGTTCAAGGGCCAAGAGACAGGCCCCGGCCTCGTGTTCGTTGAGGGCGGAAGCTTCATCATGGGCCGCGTTGAAGAGGATGTAATTAAGGACTGGAACAACCAACCCCGCCGCGTCACCGTTGCATCGTTCTACCTTGACGAGAATGAAGTCACCAACGCTGACTACCGCGAATACCTCTACTGGCTTCGCCGTGTGTACGACTACGACTACTACCCCCAGATTTACCAATCTGCACTACCCGACACCTTGGTGTGGCGCGAAAAGCTTGGCCTAAACGACATGTACGTCGAGAACTATCTTCGTCACCCAGCCTACAACTTCTACCCTGTCGTTGGTGTCAACTGGGAACAGGCAATGCGCTACTGCCAATGGCGTACGGACCGCGTGAACGAGCAGATTTTGATCGACAAGGGCATCTTGAACGTCATGAACACCCAAGCGGACGATCAAAATTTCAACACCGAAGTTTACCTCTACAAGCAGGGCGAGTATACGCAGCAAAACCGCCGTGGCCTCAAGGATTTGAGCCCAGCTCAAGTGTACGGCAAAGAAGGTCGCCCGGCTCGCATTGAAGACGGCATCCTGCTTCCGAAGTACCGACTACCAACAGAAGCTGAATGGGAGTACGCCGCCTACGCTGAAATCGGCCAGCGCGTGTACAACCGCCAAATCGACCGCAACAAGTACACGTGGAACGGTTCTTCGATGCGCAACCGCAACAAGAAATTTCAAGGTGACATGCTTGCCAACTACAAGCGCGGCGCGGGCGATAATATGGGCGTAGGTGGCTACCTCAACGACCAAGCCAACATCACCATGCAGGTGAAGTTCTATCCCCCGAACGACTTTGGTTTGTACGACATGGCGGGCAATGTGGCTGAATGGGTCCTAGACGTCTATCGCCCCCTCTCCGCACAAGACATGGACGACCACCGTCCGTTCCGTGGAAACGAATTCAAGACCTTTGACGATAACTACGAAGGACTTGGTGAACTCGCCGTACTCACTGAGCCCCAGTATGAGGTGCGCGAAAATGGAGATAGCGTTCTTGTGCGCGTCCCTGGCCAACTTCCACAGCGCTCAGTAACCGTTGAAGAGAACCTCAATCGCCGCAACTACCAGAAGTCTGACTACCGCGACTTCATGGACGGTGATGTCGAGTCTTCGTTGAACTTCGGCAACGGTGGAGAAGAAGAATTGGGCAACCAGATGTACGTCTATGGGGAGTCCAGCTTGATCGGTAACACCACCCGCGTATACAAGGGAGGATCTTGGCGCGACCGTGCATACTGGCTTTCTCCCGGAAGCCGCCGCTTCCTTGAGCAAGATCAAGCTACGGACTACATTGGTTTCCGCTGTGCGATGGACCGCGTAGGCTTCCAAAACGAAGACAGCAAGCGCACTAAGTCTTCACCGAAGCCCAAGCAAGATAAGTTCGTTCGCTACCGTCCGTAGTCAATGGAATCTTTGTATGCGCGCTTTGATGCGCGTATAGGAGTCTGCTCCGACAGCCGATCACTGGCTTCGGGGCAGATTTTTTTTGCACTCCGCGGAGGCAACTTCAACGGTAATCTATTTGCCCCTAAGGCGCTTGAACTCGGTGCGTCGACAGTAGTAGTGGACGAAATTGTGGACGGCCTTGATCTGCAAGATCCTCGGGTCGTTCTTGTTTCCGACGTGCTCAACGCACTTCAAGACCTCGCCCGTACGCACCGCCGAGCTTGGGGAAAAACCGTAGTCGGACTTACCGGTAGCAACGGCAAAACCACGGCGAAGGAGCTTTTTGCCCATGTGCTTGGCCAGCAATTCAATGTTCTTGCCACCTACGGCAACTTGAACAACCACATTGGCGTACCCCTCACGCTTTTGAAGCTCTTACCCGAGCATGAGGTGGCCGTGATCGAAATGGGCGCCAACCACCAAGGTGAAATCGCCGAATTGTCGTCCATCGCTGAACCCAATATAGGTTACGTCACCAACTTTGGTCTTGCTCACCTCGAAGGATTTGGCGGGCCCGAAGGAGTTATTCGGGGTAAATCCGAACTGTACCGCTACCTGAACTCGTCGCAGGGAGCTGCCATGGTGTACTTTGGCGACGCAAGACAATTGGCTGAAAGTCTCGAACCGCGAATCGTATTCGGTTCAGGGGACTCCTTTGCCGCAGACGACCAAGGGCGCATGGCCATAACTTGGGGTGAAACCACTGCCCAGAGCCATCTCATAGGAGACTTTCAAGATCGGGCGTTAAGCGCGGCCGTAGCGTTGGGTACCCACTTTGGCTTAACTGATTCCACCATTGCCCATGGAATCGAAGCCTACGTGCCCCAAAACAACCGCGGAGAATGGCGTTCTGTTGGTACGTACCGCGTTTTTATGGATGCCTACAACGCAAATCCGAGCAGTATGGAGGCCAGTATACGGAATGCTGCCGTACGCCTCAATCCCAACAGCACGATCTACGTCGCTGGGGATTTATTTGAATTGGGAGCTTACGCCGCCGAAGCACACCAGCACATGGTAAATGTGATGGTTGAGCTTGGTGTTGCGCATGCCGTGCTGGTGGGACCGCTGTTTGCAGCTACTCGGCACCCCTTTGTGTCGCTCCAAACGACGGATGAGCTATGTGCGCTTTGGGCACAGCATCCACCCAAAGAGTCGCAAATTTGGGTGAAGGGATCGCGCGGAATGGCGCTTGAAAAGGCCGTCGCAGTCCTTGATCAGAGTGCGTAGCGCACTCCGGTCGAAAGAGTTACCCACAACGGATACTCTCGGTAGGCGGTGGTTGGTGACGCCTCAAACTCGCCAAAGGCATTGTCCAGACCCACGAGCCCAAACCAACCCCAGTGTTCGCTGAGCTTGATGGACGAACCAATCTCTATTCCGGCAGAAGTAATACGCCTCGCGACATCGCCGCTCGCTCCGTCTCGGTCAACGGACTCCAAAAACCGGTAGGCCAACGGAACCCATACCTCAAGCGTCGTCTCGTCGTTCATTTGTGTTGCAAAGCCAAGGCGTCCGCGAAGCATAAAGTAGTGGCTTTGCGTGCGCAGAAGATTCTCGCGGTCCGCGCCTTGGCGGTAGCTAAAGTTGCTCTGTGCGGCGTCAAAACCGAGGCGAAACGGCTTTACGTGCGCATTGACCGAAAGGCCGTAGGCTCCGCCAAAACCACCGCGGAATACGTCAGTTACGACAGGCTGCTCACCCACTACCTCAGCTGCGGTGCGGCGAAAAACCGTATTGGCCTGAATGAATGGCGCTAAAGAAACCGTCCGGTCGCGAACATCGCTGTCGGTGTAGTAGACCTGTGCGCGCAGCGGCAAGACCCCAGCGACTAGCGCAAGGGCTGTGGCAATTTTTAGGACAATTTTTTCCATTTTTCAGTAAATGCTTGGATTAAGTTCGGAATTCCTGCGGCGTTTTTACCACCTGCAGACGCGTAAAATGCTTGTCCGCCCCCTCCGCCTTGAATGTGCGAACCCAGTTCACGAACCCAGTTGCCGGCGTGCACGAGCTTGAGGGCGTCTGCTCCTGCACCCAAATGGGCCTGAGCCTTTCCGTCGTCCTCGATGGCGACGAGCACGACGAGGTCGGGGTGTTCTTGGGTGAGCCCGAAGACAAGGTCCTTCGCGGCCGCGGCGCCCAAAGGAAGCTGCGCGGCAATCCAGCGGAGACCCGCATGGGTGACAGCTTGGTCGATCAAATCACCTTGCGCGTCGGCAGCCTGTGCCCGCTGAAGACCTTCAAGCTTCTTCTTGACTTCGGCCACTTGGGCACGAAGGTCCTGAATCACTCCGGCTGGATTTGCATTCTTGGCCTCATCAACGACACCGAGCCACTGGCGGCGGATTGCCTTGAGGTAGGCTTCTGCCGACGCGCCTGAAAGCGCTTCAATGCGGCGGATTCCTGCGGCCACACTAGACTCTGACACAAGAACAAACGGCGAAAGCATGCCGGTTGCGGCCACGTGGGTTCCGCCACATAATTCAATCGAATCGCCAAACTGAATGACGCGCACGGCATCGCCGTACTTTTCGCCAAACAAGGCCATGGCACCGAGGGCTTTGGCCTCTTCGATGGGCACCGCACGGCGCTCAATCAGGGGCTGGTTGGCGCGAATCGCCGCGGCCACATGGGCTTCGATGGCCTCCATTTCTTCGGACGAAACCTTTTGAAAGTGGCTAAAGTCAAAGCGTAAGGTCTCGGGCGACACCAGCGAACCGCGCTGCTCGACGTGGGTTCCGAGCACCGTGCGAAGGGCGTGGTGTAGCAGGTGCGTCGCACTGTGGTTTTGGGCCGAAGACGAACGGCGGTCTGCATCAACCACCAGGCGAACTTCAGAGATCCATTCTGCCGGCGAAGTGGCCAACGTATGCAGGATCATTCCCGTTTCTTTCGTCGTAGCGAGCACCGCGATGCGCTCACCTCCGAATTCAACCCAACCTTGGTCGCCGACTTGGCCTCCGCCCTCGGGGTAGAACGGCGTGGGTTCAAAGCATGCTTGTACGACAAGTCCCTTCGCGGTCTCGACACTGCGGTAGCGCAAGAGTTGGCCGGTAGCCTCCAACTGATCGTATCCGACAAATCGATCAGCTGGGCCTTCGCTGCAGACCGTCCAGTCTCCTACTTTTTGGGCCGAAGCCTGGCGCGACCGGGCCTTTTGGGCCTCCATCGCAAGGGCAAAACCGTTCTCATCGACACGTTTGCCCTGCTCGCGGCAAATCAGCGAAGTCAGGTCAAGTGGGAAGCCAAATGTGTCGTAGAGTTCGAAGGCGCGTTCACCAGAGAGCACGTCCGAATCCGCGAGGGCGGCGTCGAGGCGCTTGAGGCCGGACTCGAGGGTGCGCAAGAACGCCAGCTCCTCTTCGCGAATCACTTGGCGAATAAAGTCCGCACGGGCCCCAAGCTCCGGGTAGGCAGAGCCCATGATGTGCACCATGACGTCCACCAATTCCGCCATAAATGGTTCGCGGAAGCCGAGTGTGGAGTATCCGTAGCGAATCGCGCGGCGTAGAATGCGGCGAATGACGTAGCCGGCTCCGTTCGAGGCAGGCATTTGGCCGTCGGCAATGGCGAAGGCCACCGCGCGAATGTGGTCCGAGGCCACGCGCATAGCTATGTCCGTGCGCTCGTCCGAACCGTAGCTCAGGCCACTCAAGGCCTCAAGACGACGCAGGTAGGGCTTGAACACTTCGGTGTCGTAGTTCGACGAAGCCCCGACCACGGCGCGGGCGAGTCGCTCAAATCCCATTCCAGTGTCGACGTGCTGGGCGGGCAACTCCACCAGCGAACCATTCGCCTTGCGCTCGAACTGCATGAATACGAGGTTCCAAATTTCAATCACTTGGGGGTCGTCGTTGTTGACCAACTTAGCGCCATCCACGGCGAACCGCTCGACGGCACCACGCAGGTCGACGTGAATTTCGGAACAGGGACCGCAAGGTCCGGTATCGCCCATTTCCCAAAAGTTGTCTTTTTTGCTTCCGTAGAGAATCCGATCTGGAGCTACATGCTTGAGCCACATCCCTTTGGCTTCGTCGTCTGCAGCAAGGCCATCACCTTGGTCTCCACCAAACACAGTCACGTAGAGTCGGTCTTTGTCCAGCTTGCAGACCTCAGTGAGGAATTCCCAAGCCCAATCAATGGCCTCTTGCTTGAAGTAGTCTCCAAAGGACCAGTTGCCGAGCATTTCAAACAACGTGTGGTGGTACGTATCAATACCCACCTCCTCGAGGTCGTTGTGCTTGCCACTAACGCGCAGGCACTTTTGGCTGTCCGCAATTCGCGCATGCGCAACAGGCTTGGCTCCGATAAATACGTCTTTAAACGGATTCATGCCCGCATTGGTGAACATCAGCGTGGGGTCGTCTTTAATCACCAGCGGAGCCGACGGCACAATAACGTGCCCTTTAGAGGCGAAAAAGTCTAAATATGCTTGGCGGAGTTCAGTCGGATTCATGCGGGTGGTTTTGCCTACTTTTGAAGGATACAAAAGTATGCGCCGCGCCAAGTACATCTACGACCCGTTGACCCTCGCCTACCACAAGGTCGAGCGCACCTGGAAGCACCTGCTGCGGGACACCTCATTGTTTCTGCTTGGCTCGATGCTGATGGGGCTGATTTTCTTTTTCGGAATCCAGTACTTC
>JBIPMA010000247.1:0-3565 GCA_044369335.1 Schleiferiaceae bacterium
TATCAATCGAACGCAACGAGGTAATCCTCGACCGTGACACCATTCTCGAGAAAGAGCATGTTGAATTGATCATTGAGAGTGAAGTTGCGACGATTCTTTTGCACAAAGAAGACATTGCAGAAGGCGAATTCTCGATCATTTACAACACGCTTCAGAAGGACCCTACGAACTCAGAAATTGAGGCCGTGGAGCACATCTACCGCCAGCTTCGCAACGCCGAACCACCTGATGAGGAAACGGCGCGCGGCATCATTGACAAGCTCTTCTTCAGTGAGCAGCGCTACAGCCTTGGAGAGGTGGGTCGCTACCGACTGAATAAAAAGCTTGGTTTGGATGTTTCGAATGCCAATCAAGTACTTACGAAGCAAGACATCATTATGATTGTCAAGTACTTGATTGAGCTGATCAATTCAAAAGCCGAGATTGACGACATTGACCACCTTTCAAACCGCCGCGTTCGCACGGTTGGTGAGCAGATGGCCAACCAGTTTGGTGTAGGTCTAGCCCGTATGGCTCGTACGATCCGCGAGCGTATGAATGTTCGCGACAATGAAGTGTTCACTCCGATTGATTTGATTAACGCCAAGACGTTGAGCTCGGTGATCAATTCATTCTTCGGAACCAACCAGTTGAGCCAGTTCATGGACCAAACCAACCCGTTGGCTGAAATCACCCACAAGCGCCGCCTTTCGGCCCTCGGACCCGGTGGTCTGAGCCGCGAGCGCGCGGGCTTTGAGGTTCGTGACGTTCACTATACGCACTACGGCCGTCTGTGTCCGATTGAGACGCCAGAAGGTCCGAACATTGGTTTGATTTCTTCACTTTGTGTCTACGCAAAAGTGAACTCGATGGGCTTCATTGAGACTCCCTACCGTGAGGTAGACAACGGCCGTGTGAAGCTTCAAGGTGCACCTGTGTTCTTGAGCGCCGAAGAAGAAGAAGAAAAGGTAATTGCTCAGGCGAACGCCCCAATTAATGCGGACGGAACCTTTGTAAATCCCCGTGTCAAGGTTCGCGACAAGGGCGACTTCCCAGTACTAGAGCCCCAAGAGGTACAGTTGATGGACGTAGCTCCGAACCAGATTGCATCAATCTCGGCTTCGTTGATTCCGTTCCTCGAGCACGACGACGCCAACCGTGCACTCATGGGATCGAACATGATGCGTCAGGCGGTGCCGTTGCTCCGTCCTGAAGCGCCGATTGTGGGTACCGGTCTCGAGCAGCAAGTTGCCCGCGACAGCCGCGTCCTGATCAACGCCGAAGGCGCTGGTACGGTCCGCTACGTAGACGCGAACGAAATCGTCATTGAGTACGACCGTACTGAAGACGAGGACCTCGTGAGCTTTGAGTCGGCCACCAAGTCGTACCCGCTGATCAAGTTTTTGAAGACCAACCAGTCGACGACCATTAACCTCAAGCCGATTGTGACCAAGGGCGAGCGCGTAGAGCGCGGCCAGGTACTGTGTGAGGGATACGCTACACAGGGTGGAGAGCTTGCGCTCGGCCGCAACCTGTTGGTTGCCTTCATGCCGTGGAAGGGATACAACTTCGAGGATGCCATCGTAATCAACGAGCGCGTCGTTCGCGAAGACATCTTTACCAGCATTCACATCGACGAGTACTCACTCGACGTGCGCGACACCAAGTTGGGCATGGAAGAGCTGACTGCCGACATTCCAAACGTGAGTGAAGAAGCGACTAAGGACCTCGACGAGAACGGATTGATCCGCGTCGGAGCTGAAATCGTTCCAGGCGACATCATGATCGGTAAGATTACGCCAAAGGGCGAGAGCGATCCTTCACCAGAAGAGAAGCTCCTTCGCGCCATCTTTGGTGACAAGGCCGGCGACGTCAAGGATGCCTCACTTAAGACGCCTCCGGGCATTGGCGGTGTGGTGATTGACAAGAAGTTGTTCAGCCGCAGCATTAAAGACAAGCGCCAGCGCGGTCGCGACAAGGAGGAGCTCGAGCAGCTCGATCTCGAATTGGCATCGCAGCTTGAAGAGGTTCGCAACCTCTTCATCGACAAGCTGTCGAAGTTGGTGAGCGGCAAGACCTGCCAAGGCGTATTCAACGACCTCAATGAGGACGTGATTCCGAAGGGAACCAAGTTCACGCTCAAGGTGTTGAATTCCGTTGAGGACTACACGCACCTCACCGGCGGAACCTGGACCACCGACGACGAAAAGAACGTCCTTATCGACGCACTCTTGCACAACTACAAGATCAAAGTGAGCGACATCATGGGCGTCAACCGCCGCAAGAAGTTCACGATAAGCGTAGGTGACGAACTACCCGCAGGCATCATCAAAATGGCCAAGGTCATCATCGCCAAGAAGCGCAAACTCAAGGTGGGTGATAAGATGGCAGGACGCCACGGAAACAAGGGTATTGTCGCCAAGATTGTACGCCAAGAGGACATGCCGTTCCTCGCGGACGGAACTCCGGTGGACATCGTACTCAACCCACTCGGTGTACCTTCTCGTATGAACATCGGTCAGATTTACGAGACCGTGTTGGGATGGGCTGGTAAGAAGCTCGGAACCAAGTTCGCTACGCCAATTTTTGACGGAGCAAGTATGGAGCAAATCAACGAGTACACCGAACAAGCAGGAATTCCGCAGTACGGACACACCCAGTTGTACGACGGCGGTACCGGCGAGGCCTTCCACCAGAAAGCCACGGTAGGTATCATCTACATGCTCAAGCTCGGCCACATGGTTGACGACAAGATGCACGCTCGTTCAATCGGACCGTACTCGCTCATCACTCAGCAGCCGCTAGGCGGTAAGGCCCAATTTGGTGGCCAGCGCTTTGGTGAGATGGAGGTTTGGGCACTCGAAGCATTTGGTGCGTCAAACATCCTTCGCGAGATCCTCACGGTGAAGTCTGACGACGTCGTGGGCCGCGCGAAGACCTACGAAGCGATAGTCAAAGGCGACCGCATGCCCGAACCGGGTATTCCTGAGTCGTTTAACGTACTGCTCCACGAACTTCAAGGTCTCGCCCTGAAAGTGTCACTGGACTAAGGATTTAGAATTACGACGAATTCACACGAACATGAGAAAGTACGAACAAGCTCCGACGGGTAGCTTCAATCAAATCACCATCAGCCTGGCTTCGCCAGAGTTCCTGCTCGAGAAGTCGAGTGGCGAAATCCTCAAGCCAGAGACCATCAACTACCGGACCCACAAGCCCGAGCGTGACGGTCTGTTCTGTGAGCGCATTTTTGGTCCCGTAAAGGACTTTGAATGTGCGTGCGGAAAGTACAAGCGCATTCGCTACAAGGGCATTGTGTGTGACCGTTGCGGCGTCGAAGTGACCGAGAAGAAAGTTCGCCGTGAGCGCGTAGGCCACATCAGCCTCGTGGTTCCTGTTGCGCACATTTGGTACTTCCGTTCGCTTCCGAACAAAATCGGCTACTTGCTCGGAATCCCGACCAAGAAGCTCGACATGATCATCTACTACGAGCGCTACATCGTCATTCAGACGGGACTTGCCACGGACGCGGACGGAAATCCATTCCAGAAGCTTCAGTTCTTGACCGAAGAAGAGTACTTGGATG
>JBIPMA010000228.1:0-4102 GCA_044369335.1 Schleiferiaceae bacterium
AGGACCATGATCCCAACAAGTTCATTGCCAAGATGGGTGCCGAGGCTCTGTACATGCTGCTTCAGCGCCTGGACCTTCCGGCCCTTTCGTTTGAGCTTCGTGCCCAAGCCGACCGCGAGACTTCGCAGCAGCGCAAGCAAGAGGCCCTCAAGCGCCTTCAGGTCGTAGAGGCCATGAAAGAGGCGAATGAGCGCATGGAAAACAAGCCCGAGTGGATGATCATCAAGGTTGTTCCTGTGATTCCGCCCGAACTGCGTCCTCTCGTGCCCTTGGATGGTGGCCGTTTTGCAACGAGCGATTTGAACGATTTGTACCGTCGGGTAATTATCCGCAACAACCGTTTAAAGCGCCTACTCGAAATCAAGGCACCTGAGGTGATCCTTCGCAACGAGAAGCGCATGCTTCAGGAGTCGGTAGACAGCTTGTTTGACAACACCCGCAAGGCGAGTGCCGTCAAGACCGAAAGCAACCGTCCGCTGAAGTCGCTGAGCGATAGCCTGAAGGGTAAGCAGGGTCGATTCCGCCAAAACCTTTTGGGTAAGCGTGTGGACTACTCTGCGCGTTCGGTAATCGTTATTGGACCTGACTTGAAGCTGCACGAGTGTGGCCTTCCAAAGGACATGGCCGCGGAACTCTACAAGCCGTTTATCGTTCGCAAGCTCATTGAGCGCGGAATCGTGAAAACGGTGAAGTCGGCGAAGAAAATCATCGACAAGCGCGAAGCGGTTGTTTGGGACATTCTTGAGAACGTGATGAAGGGCCATCCGGTCCTTCTGAACCGAGCTCCAACGCTGCACCGCTTGGGTATCCAGGCGTTCCAGCCGCGCATGATTGAGGGCAAGGCCATTCAGCTGCACCCACTGACTTGTACGGCCTTCAACGCTGACTTTGACGGTGACCAAATGGCGGTACACTTGCCACTCGGACCTGCTGCCATTTTGGAGGCGCAGATCTTGATGCTTGCTTCGCACAACATTTTGAACCCTGCTAACGGATCGCCGATTACGGTTCCGTCACAAGACATGGTCTTGGGTCTGTACTACATGACCAAGCCCAAGCGCAACTTGCCCGGAGACCCAGTTATGGGTGAGGGTATGACGTTCTACTCTGCTGAAGAGGTAACGATTGCCTTTAACGAGCGCCGCGTTGAGCTTGGTGCCGTGGTCAAGGTTCGTGCTCGGGTAGAGAACGAGCGTGGTGAATTGGTCACAAGGCTTATCGAAACTTCGGTCGGCCGTGTCCTATTCAACAAGGTAGTTCCTGAGAAAGTCGGATTCATCAACGAATTGTTGACCAAGAAGGCACTTCGCGACATCATCGCGCGCATCTTGACGAAGACCGACGTTCCGACAACGGCGAAGTTCCTTGATGACATCAAGAACCTTGGATACAGCACGGCATTCCGTGGTGGTCTGTCGTTCTCATTGGGTGACATCACGGTCCCTGAAGCAAAGGATTCGCTGATCAAGGAGGCCAACGAAGAGGTAGAAACCATTTTGGGCAACTACAACATGGGTCTGATCACGAACAACGAGCGATACAACCAAGTCATTGACGTGTGGACGAACACGAATGCCCGCTTGACGCAGGCCGCGATGAGCCAGCTCATCAACGACCGTCAGGGCTTCAACCCGATCTACATGATGCTTGACTCGGGTGCACGTGGTTCAAAAGAGCAGATTCGCCAGCTTTCAGGCATGCGTGGTCTGATGGCCAAGCCGCAGAAGTCCGGTTCAGGAGGTGGAGAGATTATCGAAAACCCGATTATCTCGAACTTTAAAGAAGGTCTTTCGATCCTTGAGTACTTCATCTCGACGCACGGTGCCCGTAAGGGTCTCGCGGATACGGCTTTGAAGACGGCTGACGCCGGCTACTTGACCCGTCGTCTGCACGACGTAGCTCAGGACGTGATTATCAACGAGGTAGACTGCGGAACGCTTCGTGGCCTTGAAGTAACCGCACTGCGCAAGAACGAAGAAGTCGTAGAAACACTGTTTGAGCGCATTACAGGTCGTGTGTCACTGCAGGACGTAATTGACCCACTTACGAGTGAAGTCTACGTAGAGCGTGGCGAAATGATTTCTGACGATGCCGCGCGCAAAATCGAAAATTCACCCGTTGAAATGGTTGAAGTTCGTTCGGCGCTGACCTGCGAAAGCAAGCGCGGAATCTGTGCAAAGTGCTACGGACGCAACCTGGCTACCGCCAAGGGCGTACAAATGGGTGAGGCAGTTGGTGTAATCGCTGCCCAGTCAATCGGTGAACCAGGTACGCAGCTGACGCTTCGTACGTTCCACGTGGGTGGTACGGCTGGTAACATCTCTGAGGTCAACAGTTTGATCGCCAAGTTTGACGGTATTGTGGAACTCGACGAGGTCCGCACCGTTGAAGGCGAAAGTTCAGACGGCACGTTGTCGACGATCGTTATCGGTCGTACTGGTGAACTCCGCATCGTAGATGAGAAGACTGGAATTTCGGTGATGACGGGTAACGTTCCGTACGGTTCAAACCTCGTGGTGAAGCACGGTCAGAAAGTGGCCAAAGGTGACTCACTTTGTTCGTGGGATCCTTACAACGCCGTAATCATCTCTGAATTTGCTGGTGTGGTTGGGTACCAAGACATCGTTCAAGGTCTGAGCTACAAGGTTGAGATTGACGAACAGACGGGCTTCCAGGACAAGGTAATCAGCGATGCGCGCAACAAGAAGTTGGTGCCAATGATTCAAATCTTGACCAAGAAGGGTGAAGAAATCAAGCACTACACCCTGCCAGTGGGTGCCCACCTAATGGTCGACGAAGGCGAGGAAATCAAGGCCGGTAAGGTACTTGTGAAGATTCCACGCCGCGGAGCAAAATCAGGAGACATTACGGGCGGTCTGCCCCGTGTGACGGAACTGTTTGAAGCTCGTAATCCATCGAACCCAGCAGTGGTTGCAGAAATCGACGGAACAGTTTCCTACGGTAAGATCAAGCGCGGTAACCGCGAGATCGTAATCGAGAGCCGCACCGGAGAGCAGCGCCGCTACCTTATTAACTTGAGCAAGCAAATTCTGGTTCAAGAGAACGACTTCGTGCGTGCGGGTTCACCGCTAAGTGACGGCGCCATTTCTCCGGCCGACATCCTTGCGATTCAAGGTCCTACTGCGGTTCAGGAATACCTCGTGAACGAGATTCAAGAAGTCTACCGCTTGCAGGGTGTAAAAATCAACGACAAGCACTTTGAAGTAATTGTTCGTCAGATGATGCGTAAAGTTGAAATCGCGGACGGTGGCGACACCATGTTCCTCGAAGGACACTACGAGCACGTAGGCGACTTCATCGAAGAGAACGACCGCGTATTTGATAAGAAGGTGGTAGTGAACGCTGGCGACAGCGAGAACCTCAAAGAAGGTCAGATGATCACCTCACGCCAGCTCCGCGACGAGAACTCACTGCTGAAGCGTTCTGACAAGGCATTGGTGGAGGCACGTGACGCGCGCTCGGCTACAGCCAAGTTGGTACTTCAGGGTATCACTCGCGCATCACTTCAGACGAAGTCGTGGGTTTCTGCGGCATCGTTCCAGGAGACGACCAAGGTCCTCAATGAAGCTGCCATCGCAGGTAAGAGCGACGGCCTCGAGGGTCTTAAGGAGAATGTGATTGTTGGTCACCGCATTCCGGCCGGAACGGGCTTGAAGCACTACTATGATTCAGTGGTAGGCAACAAGGACGAGTACGACCGTATGATGGCGGCAAAGTCAGTCGATATTGAAGCAGCGGAGTAGTGAGCGATCAGGATCCGAACCAACTTCAGATTGAGCTTTCGCCCGAGATGGCCGATGGAATCTATTCCAATTTGGCCATTATCAACCACTCGAACAGTGAGTTCGTGGTGGACTTCATCCAGATGATGCCCGGCTTGCCGAAGGCAAAGGTGAAGTCTCGGGTGATCCTGACTCCGCAGCATGCTAAGCGCTTGGTGCGCGCACTCGCAGATAATGTGAGCCGCTACGAAGCCACGCACGGTGATATTGCGGATACGGAACTTCCCGGAATGCCGATTCACTTCGGCGGACCCGCGGGACAAGCCTAATGAAGGGTACCTAATGTGAAAGCCACCGGC
>JBIPMA010000049.1:0-7671 GCA_044369335.1 Schleiferiaceae bacterium
TTTTCGACCTCGGCGGTTCCGATGCGGTGCCCGCTCACGTTGAGCACGTCGTCTACACGGCCGGTGATTCGGTAGTTGCCGTCTTCGTCGCGAAGGCACCCGTCGCCCGTGAAGTACCGACCGGGGTAGGTGCTGAAGTAGGTTTGCCTGCAGCGCTCGTGGTCGCCGTAGGTCGTGCGCAGCATTCCGGGCCACGGCTTGCGAATGCAGAGGTTGCCGCCCACTCCATTACCGTGGATTTCGGAACCTTGTTCATCAACCAGCAGCGGCTCAACGCCGGGCATGGGAAGCGTGGCAAACGTGGCTTTAGCTGGCGTAACCCCGGCAAGGTTGGTGATGAGCATCCCCCCGGTCTCGGTCTGCCACCAGGTGTCGACCACCGGACAATTGCCTTTGCCCACGTGGGTGTGGTACCAATTCCACGCCTCTTCGTTAATGGGCTCCCCTACGGTTCCGAGCACCTTGAGGCTGTCCATTTTTTTACCTTTCAAGGGTTCGAGTCCGAACCCCATCAAGCTTCGAATGGCGGTCGGAGCCGTGTACAAAATATTCACCTGGTGGCGATCCACGATGTCCCAAAATCGTCCGGCATCGGGCCACGTAGGCACCCCTTCAAACATCAGGGTGGTGGCTCCGGCACTCAACGGGCCATAGACGAGGTAGCTGTGTCCCGTGATCCAACCGATGTCGGCGGTGCAGAAGTGCACTTGGCCGGGTTGGTACTGAAAGGCGTTGACAAACGTGTAGGTGGTCCAGACCATGTATCCGGCGCAGGTGTGCACGACGCCTTTGGGCTTGCCGGTGGATCCGCTGGTGTACAGAATGAACAGCATGTCTTCGGCATCCATCGCTTCGGCTTCCACAAACGGGTTCCCCATCGATTCGACCCTCTTGATCTCGTCCTCCCACCACACATCGCGGCCTTGGGTCATGGAAACCGGAGTTCGGGTGTGCGTCAACACAACAACTTTTTCGACCGAGGGGCACGTCGTGACCGCATCATCCACCACCGACTTGAGCGGAATCACTTTAGCTCCGCGGTGGGCTCCGTCGCAGGTTACCACGACTTTGGCTTGCGCGTCGATGATCCGGTCCGCAATGGACTGGGCGCTGAATCCGCCAAATACGACCGAATGCACCGCCCCAATTCGGGCGCAAGCGAGCACGGCAATGGCTAATTCCGGAATCATTCCCATGTACAAACATACCCGGTCCCCTTTCTGAACGCCATTGTTCTTAAGCACTAGGGCAAACTGCATCACCTTAAAATGCAGTTCGCGGTACGATAAAACCCGAGCGTGGTCACTTGGATCGTTGGGCTCAAAAATCAATGCAGGTTGGTCTCCGCGGGTGTCGAGGTGCCGGTCAAGGCAATTCTCGGTAATGTTGAGCTGGGCGCCTTTAAACCATTCTATACGAGGCTCTTCAAAATTCCATTCAAGCACCTTATCCCACTTACGCTTCCAGCGAAAGTGCTCGGCAACTCCGGCCCAGAAGGCCTCCGGATTCTCGCGGGCCTCGGCGCACGCCGCTCGGTAGTCTTGCGCGCTCCGAATCTGAAAGGGATAGGCGGCGCTCAACGGCGGGTCCGCTTAATGGTGAAGCGGTACTTCAGTTCGCGGGCCTCTTTGGGTCCCAAGGTTAGGCTCCACCGCAAAATTCCCGTTTCAGGATTTCGTTGGGCTCCTCCCCATTCCCCATCGACGACCTCCAGTTCGCTAGTCCGAGAAACGGGACTGCGGTCCTCGACCACGAGGGTAATGGGTTCCGAGCGCGGATTGACCAATTTGATTTGGTTGCTGTGGCGCTCCAAGCGCGCGGTCCCTTTGCGCTCAGAGACCACCGTGGCGTCGAAAGTCACTTTCACCCGAAGGTCTTCTCCCAAAGACTGCACCAAGGTGTCGAGGCTTCGGCTGTCAGGCAGGATTCCTTCAGAGACCAACTGATCTTTGTAGTAAAGGGTGTAGGGCACCGGAAGCGCTTCGGCTTGGGCCCAATCTGGAAACTCCGCCAAAGCGAACACGGACTCCTGAATTCGGGGAGCGGCATAAAACGTCAATCGAGCCTGCAGCGTTTTGGAACGAAGTACCACACGCCCCTCGGCCCCCGACCGCAAGCTGAACGCCTCCGTAAGCGGAAACTCCATGGAAACTCCTTGATCTTCATAATCTTGAGCCATCGAATACCCGTCGTCGTCGCGGATCGATTCGGCTCTAGCCTTCTTCATGACCACCTCCGAAAGGTCCAAATTATTCATAACGACCATAGGCGCTCCCAGCAGCCACGGCGTAAGCACCGGCTTCCCTTGCACGGCGCCTGCAGTCCCGGTCACCAACGTGACGGGTATGGCGTTCCAGTCCCAGCCGGTTTGCTGCTCGAGCGTCGCGTCCAGGCGCACCAGTGCGGAGCCGGACTCGTCCACATACACCGCATGGCTCGGCAACCAGCGCACGCTGTGGTCCAGCACCGTGACTTCCAACCGAGTCTCTTTGGCCGACGGCATGCGCTCTATTTCCAAAACGGATTCGCGCTCCGGATAGCGGGCCGCGCGGAGCGCGCGAAGCTCCGTCAACTCTGCGGACCGCGCCTCAAGGCGTCGCGCTCGGTCGTTGGCATCGTGCTGGCGTTCCAATAGCTGCGCCACCCGAGCATTCCAGAGGTCGAGGTTAGCGGGGCTCGCCGCACTTGCCGCCGCGCTCGCGGTCAAAAGGGCATGCTGGGACTGAATCAACTCGAGCTGGCGTTGGCATTGCCGAACCGCCGCAGACACAGAGTCCAAGCGTTTGTCGAGGCGCACCAGCTCGGCGTCGGGCACGAAACGCGGCACATAATTCCAATTGCGAGACCGAATCGAAGAGCCCTGCACGCGAACCACCTCGCTGCCCTTGGTCACCGAACCCAGTCCGTGGAGTCGGAACGTGCGCACCTCCGCGTTGGCCGGAAGCACCGCTTCATACGTCAGCAAACCGCCCTCCTGATACAGCCGGGCACTGCGGAGGCGCATTGAAACGGGAGTCTGCCCGTCCACCAGGGTCCCTGACAGCAATGCCGCCACTGCGAACAAAATGGAATGTTTCATCCCCTAAATTTAACTAGGTTTGCACCGCATGCAACGCATTTTTGCTTTTTTCTGTGCCCTTGCACTCTTGCTTTTGAGCACTAGCGCGGACCATCCCATGCACCTCGCCTCGCACGAGATTTCCGTAGGCCCGAAGCGCAGCGAGTGGGTCGTTCGCCTCTTCACCGACGACCTCGAAGACGCCATCTCGGCGTCGTTGGGCGGAACCAAAGTCCGCCTCGAGCGCACTGAAGGACGCAGCCAAGCTGAGCAGTACGTGCGCAGCAAGCTCACCGTGTACCGTGGCCGCAAGGCACTTACCCTTTATGTGGACGGTTTCACCTACCAACCGGACGCCGTAGAAATTCGAATGCACGTGGACGGCGGACTGCCCCTCACCGTTACCGACAAGCTCCTCCACGAGCGCTTTGAAGACCAGCGCAACGTGTACTTTGTTCGTGGCCCCAAGGGCCGGCTAGCAACCCTAAAATTGAATTGCGGTGAACACACCTCCCTTCGCCGAACTGGGCTATTACCACATCCTGGACGTCGCTGCCTGGGACCACCTTCTCTTTGTGGCGGCCCTCATTGCTCCTTTTGCGCCGCGCGACTATAAGCTGTGGCTGGGCGCCCTTACCGCCTTCACGCTGGGGCACACCGCTGCCATGGCGGGACAAGTAGCACTTAATCTACCCTTGAACGAACGCCTGGTCGAAGGGTCGGTGCTGGCCACACTGTTGTTTACCGCCGGCCGCGTGGTTTGGTTCAAAGGGGGCCAAAAAACGAACCGTCGAGGCTGGTTTGGACCGGAACTCGCCGTGGCCGTTGCGTTCGGGATCGTCCACGGACTCGCTTTTGCCAAGGACCTCGGGCCTTTGCTGCCCTCTGATCCGGGCGCCCTTTGGGCCGCGTGGGGCTGGTTTGCGGGCGGAATCGAGCTCGGCCAACTCTCCGTGGTCGCCGCGGTATTTGTCGTTCGCTGGATGGCCTCCGCCCGGGGCTTTTCGCCCAAAGATTTTGCCCTCGCTATGGGGGCGCTGACCCTCGGTATTTCGCTACATTTGGCATCTCAATGGTATTTGGTATGAAAAACTCCGTCCTTCTCGCGACCGCGTGCGCGAGCCTTCTTCATTTGGGCGCGCAAGCCCAGCACGTTCCGGCCGACCGCTTGGGGCACAGCAAATTCCGCCAACTGGAACAGGAACTGCCTACGCCCAACAGCTACCGTAACGCCGCGGGGGCTCCCGGACACGCCTACTACCAAAACCGCGCGGACTACGACATTCAACTGACCCTCGACGAAAAGACGCACGTCCTTACCGGCACGGAATGGATCACCTACCGCAACAACAGCCCCGACGCGCTGACCTACCTGTGGGTCCAGCTGGACCAAAACATGATGAAGCCCGGCTCCATGACGGACCAGAGCAAGAAAGGGAGCATTCCCTCGTCCATCACGCCCGAGCAGATCAACGAACAGTACGTCGACAAATACCAAGGCGGATTTAACGTGACCGAGGTAAAGTCCGCGACCGGCGGCAAGCTCCCCTACGTGATCAACAACACGATGATGCGGGTCGACCTTCCGGCGGCGCTTGCTCCAGGACAGAGCGTACGCTTTTACGTCGCCTGGAACTACGTGATCAACGACCGCATGAAGGACGGCGGCCGCAGCGGGTACGAGCACTTCGACGAGGAGGGTAACACCCTCTACACCATTGCCCAGTTTTTTCCGCGCATGGCCGTGTACGGCGACAACGTCGGATGGCAGCACAAGCAATTCCTAGGGCAAGGCGAGTTTACCCTTCCGTTTGGGGACTACAAAGTCGCCATCACGGTACCTAGCGACCACCTCGTGGCCGCCACCGGCACCTTGACCAACGAGGCGAGCGTCCTCACGGCGACCCAACGCCAGCGCTTGGCCGAAGCCCGCAAGACCACCGACAAGCCCGTCATCATCGCTACCGAAGCCGAAGCCCGCGAACGCGAAAAGACCAAGGCCACAAGCACCAAAACCTGGACGTTCTCGGCGAAAAACGTGCGCGACTTTGCCTTTGCCACGAGCCGCAAGTTCATTTGGGACGCCATGACCGTCAAGGTGGGCAACCGCACCACCCTCGCCGAGTCGTTCTACCCCAAAGAAGGGAATCCGCTTTGGGAGCAGTTCTCGACCCGTGCCGTGGCGCAGACCATTGAGACCTACTCGAAATTCACGGTCGACTACCCCTACGAACGCGCCATTTCGGTCCATACCGACGACATCGGCATGGAATACCCGATGATTTGCTTTAACGGCGGACGCCCCGACCCCGACGGAACATACTCAGAAGCGGAGAAGCTCGGTATGATTAGCGTCATCATCCACGAAGTGGGCCACAACTTCTTTCCCATGATCATCAACAGCGACGAGCGCCAATGGACGTGGATGGACGAGGGACTCAACACCTTTGTGCAGTACCTCACCGAGCAAGAATGGGACGTCAACTACCCTTCTCGCCGCGGTCCGGCCTACAAAATCGTGGAGTACATGCGCTCTCCGGCCTTGAACCAAGTGCCCATTATGACAAATTCAGAGAGCATTCTTCAGTTCGGCAACAACGCCTATGGAAAGCCAGCTACGGCACTCAATATTTTGCGCGAAACCGTGATGGGCCGAGAGCTTTTTGACCATGCATTCAAGACCTACTGCACCCGTTGGGCCTTCAAGCACCCCTCTCCAGCCGACTTTTTCAGGACGATGGAAGATGCAAGCGGCGTGGACCTCGATTGGTTCTGGCGCGGATGGTTTTATACCACCGAAGCTGTAGATCAGGAGTTGAGCAAGGTGCGCATTGCCGCGGTTCCGACGCTGGACCCCAAGGAACTCGAAGCCCAGCGCAAGGCCGAAGCCGATGCCGAGTACGCCGCATTTATTGGCAACCAGCGCAACGAAACCAGCAACCGTCCAACCAAGGTTGACAAGGATCCCGCCTACCGCGATTTCTACGTAACTGAATACAACCGTCATGCAGTGAATAAGGCTGATGCCAAGCGTTTGGCCGGGCTAAAGCCCGGACCTAGCGGTTACCTTCACGAAATCACCGTGAAGAACGTGGGCGGACTCATCATGCCTGTCGTCGTTCGCTACACCTTTGCGGACGGCAGTTCGCACATCGAGCGATGGCCAGCCGAAATTTGGATCCAGAGCGAACAAGAATTCACCAAAACGGTGTTTTTACCGAAGAAGGCAGTGTCTATTGACTTAGATCCGTTCCGCGAACTCGCAGACATCGACCTGTACAATAACGTATGGGGCGGAGATGCTGACTTGCACTTAGAGGCGCTTCCAAAGCCCACGGGTGCTCAGCTATGGCGGAGCAATCCGATGCGCGACGCGCGTAACTAAGCCCTAATTTTGGGGAATGAAGTACGCACTGATTGCTGCAGCCGCATTGCAGGCAGCTTGTTCCACACCTGAAACCCAAGAGTCCACTGCTGGCGCAGAATCCACGCACGTATCCTACCTCAAGGACTCCTATGCGGAGGTTCCGCTTGACCAGTACTTGCGCATCAAGGACGCGTTAGTCTCTTCGAACCCCGCTGAAGCCCTGGCTGCGGCCAAGCACTTAGATTCGCTCTGGACGATCAACAGCCCGGGCGATCAACTCCTGTCGTCGGTGCGTCAAATTGCTTCGACCTCAGACCTTGCAGTGCAGCGCGAAGCCTTCTACAGCCTCACCCAAGCCTACCTGGTCTCACTTGAATCCAAGCCAGGCGAAGACACACTCTACCTGCAGTTCTGCCCGATGGCCTTTGACTACGAGGGCGCAACGTGGATCAGCCGCGAAAAAGTGGTCATGAACCCCTACTTCGGAGACGAAATGCTCAACTGCGGTGTCGTGCGCAAGCCCATCGTGGGGGGCTCCAACTAAGGATTAAGTTTTCCACAGCCCTCGGGCAGGTCAGCCAATCGCGCTACCTTCGCCCTCGTGGGAAAAATCATTGCCGTAGCAAACCAAAAAGGCGGAGTCGGAAAGACCACCACCGCAGTCAATCTGGCCAGCGCCCTTGGGGTCCTTGAGCAGCGCGTGCTGCTGATTGATGCCGATCCGCAAGCCAACGCCACTTCGGCGTTGGGGTACGATCCGTCCGAACCCAAAACGGGTACCTACCACGTACTTGAGCACACGGCAACTCCGGCCGAGGCTATCATGGACGGCCGCAACCCCAACCTCATGCTGATGCCGGCCCACCTCGACTTAGTGGCTGCTGAACTTGAACTGGTCGACAAGTCACGCCGCGAATACATGCTCCAGACGGCATTGGCCGATGTCAAAAATGACTACGATTACGTGATCATTGACTGCGCTCCCTCTCTGGGCCTGGTGACGCTCAACGCGCTCACCGCCGCCGATTCGGTCATCATTCCCATTCAGTGCGAGTACTTTGCCCTCGAAGGCCTCGGAAAGCTTTTGAACACCGTTCGCTCGGTGCAGAACCTGCAAAATCCTGAGCTCCAAATTGAAGGAATGCTCTTGACGATGTACGACTCGCGCCTTCGCCTTAGCAACCAGGTGGTGGACGAGGTCCGCCAGCACTTTCAGCAGCTCGTATTTGATACGGTGATTTCGCGC
>JBIPMA010000050.1:0-7580 GCA_044369335.1 Schleiferiaceae bacterium
GTATCCTCGTCCACAAAATCTTCCATCCAAGATTTCAGAACGCGAGCAGCCAGTTTGCGGCCTACGACACGCTTAAGTCCAGCCTTGCTCACTTTCACCTCTTCAGCGAGGTCAAAAATTTCGAGGATGTCCTTGTCACGCTCGAATCCGATAGCGCGGAACAGCGTAGTTACAGGTAACTTTTTCTTACGGTCGATGTATGCATACATCACTCCGTTAATGTCCGTAGCGAATTCAATCCAGCTTCCTTTGAACGGAATAATACGCGCTGAGTACAGCTTCGTTCCGTTAGCGTGGAAACTCTGGCCAAAGAATACGCCCGGTGAACGGTGCAGTTGGCTGACGATGACGCGCTCAGCACCGTTAATAATAAAGGTTCCGCGGGGAGTCATGTACGGAATCGTACCGAGGTACACGTCCTGTACGATGGTCTCAAAGTCCTCGTGCTCAGGATCAGTACAGTAAAGCTTCAAGCGTGCCTTTAGGGGCACCGAGAAGGTGAGTCCACGCTCAATGCACTCCATTTCAGAGTAGCGCGGGGGATCCACAAAGTAGTCGAGGAACTCCAGCACGAATTGATTTCGGCTGTCCGTAATCGGAAAGTTCTCGTTAAACGTTTTAAATAAGCCTTCGATACTGCGGTTTTCCGGCTTGGTGTCAATTTGGAAAAAATCGCGGAAGGACTTGATTTGGATGTCCAGAAAATCGGGGCAGTCCGCCTGAGCGAAGGTGCTCGAAAAATTGATTCGCGGTTGTGCGTGCGCCATGGGGCTTGGACGTAATAGGATGGATGGAACTTGTGAAAACACGAAAAGGTCTAGGGCCCGGGGTCAAAATTGACCCCGGACACCTAAACCAGGTAGGTTAGGCAAGGCTCTTACTTGAGCTCAACCTCGGCACCAGCCTCTTCAAGCTGCTTTTTGAGGGCTTCTGCCTCGTCCTTAGAAACGCCTTCCTTGATCGGAGCAGGAGCTGCGTCAACCGCATCTTTTGCTTCCTTAAGACCAAGACCGGTCAATTCCTTAACGACCTTAACAACAGCAAGCTTCGCAGCTCCTGCATTCTTAAGGATTACGTCGAACGAAGTTTTTTCCTCAGCAGCAGCTTCACCGCCAGCAGCAGGACCAGCAGCAACAGCAACAGCTGCAGCAGCGGGCTCAATGCCGTAGGTTTCTTTGAGGTAGTCAGCGAGTTCTTTTACTTCTTTAACGGTGAGGTTCACCAAAGAATCGCCAAGTGATTGAATATCAGCCATGATTGGGATATTGATTAAAAATGAAACAAATGCACAAGTTGGAAGCTGAGTGCGTAATCGTTAGGCTTTGCGCTCTTCAAGAGTTTTAAGCAAGCCTGCAATGGTTTGACCACCGCCTCCTTGAAGGGCCGAGATAACGTTCTTCATCGGGCTCTCCAGGAGGAGGATGATATCGCCGATAAGTTCGTTTTTCGACTTCAAGTTGACTAGGGCGTCAAGTTGGTTGTCCCCAACAAAGATGGCCTCTTCAACGTAGGCTCCTTTGAGAAGGGGTTTTGTGCCTTTCTTGCGGAAGTCCTTGATCAGTTTCGCAGGAGCATTGCTCACTTCAGAAATCATGATGCTAGAATTTCCTTTAAGGGCCTCATAGAGCTCGTCAAAATTCTTTGACGAACGCTCCATGGCCTTCTTCAGAAGGGCATTCTTCACTACCGTCATTTTGACGTCAGCCTTGAAGCACGCACGACGCAAGTCGCTGGTTTGCTCCGCATTGAGGCCCGACGTGTCGGCAATGTAAATAGTGTTGGTCGCTTCAAGAACCTGCATGAGGTCCTCGATGTGCTGGTTTTTCTCTTCGCGCGTCATGGGTAAAAATCTGCTTACGCGTTTTTAGGTTCAACCGGTACGCCAGGTCCCATGGTGGGGCTCAACGTAATGCTCTTAATGTAGGCGCCTTTAGCCGCTGACGGCTTCATGCGAACCAGGGTCTTGATTACCTCGTCAGCATTGTCACGGAGGTTCTCAGCTGAGAACGACACCTTGCCAATACCGGCGTGTACGATACCGTAGCGGTCGACCTTGAAGTCAATTTTACCCGCCTTAACCTCACGAACGGCCTTGCCCACTTCCATGGTAACGGTACCGGTCTTTGGGTTTGGCATCAATCCGCGGGGACCGAGGACACGGCCCAAAGGACCAAGCTTGCCCATTGCTGCAGGAACCGTAATGATTACGTCCACATCAGTCCAGCCGTTTTTGATTTTGTCGAGGTATTCGTCCATACCAACAAAGTCAGCACCAGCTTCTTTGGCCTCAGCTTCTTTGTCTGGAGTGACGAGGGCCAGTACACGGATGGTCTTACCCGTTCCGTGCGGAAGGCTTACCGTACCGCGAACCATTTGGTTGGCTTTACGTGGGTCAACACCCAAACGCACAGCCAGATCCACACTTCCGTCAAACTTGGTAGTGGAGACTTCCTTCACAAGGGCCGCAGCCTCTTCGAGGTTGTAGAACTTGCCCGGCTGGATTTTCGCCACCGCGGCTTTCATCTTTTTCGTCATCGTTGCCATAGTTATTCGGATTAAGCTTGTGGCTTGGTACCGGTTACTGTGAGTCCCATACTGCGCGCGGTGCCAGCTACCATGCTCATGGCGCTGTCCATCGTAAAGCAGTTGAGGTCTACCATTTTATCTTCAGCAATAGCCTTGACTTGTTCCCAAGTCACTTTGCCGACTTTGTTGCGGTTCGGAACACCCGATCCACTCTTAAGTTTTGATGCTTCCAAAAGCTGAACTGCAACGGGCGGTTGCTTGATGATAAAGTCAAATGACTTATCAGTGTAAACCGTAATTACTACAGGGAGTAATTTACCCGGCTTATCTTGAGTACGCGCATTAAATTGCTTGCAGAACTCCATGATGTTGACACCCTTTGCACCAAGTGCGGGGCCAACGGGAGGAGACGGGTTCGCGGCGCCGCCACGTACCTGCAACTTAACCATCGCGCTGATTTCCTTTGCCATTGTTTGTTGATATTACTTTTCTTACTTGAGTGCCGCTGCGGTTGGAAGCTCCGCTTGGCTATCGGTTGCTCACACCGTTAGTTTTCTTTTTCTACTTGCATGAAGCCAAGTTCGAGCGGAGTCTTACGTCCGAAAATCTTAACCATGACCTCAAGCTTGCGCTTATCTTCAAGGATTTTCTCGACCGTACCGACAAAATCACGGAACGGACCATCAATCACTTTCACGCTTTCACCAAGAACAAACGGAACAGAAACCTGCTCTGCGCTCTCAGCTAATTCATCAACCTTACCCAGCATACGGTTCACTTCTGAAGCACGCAGCGGAGTTGGGTCACCACCCTTGGTCTCACCCAAGAATCCGATCACACCTGGGATGTTCTTGAGCACGTGCACGAATTCACCAGTCAAGATGCCCTCTAGCATGATGTATCCCGGGAAAAAGTTGCGCTCTTTCAGTACTTTCTTACCATTGCGGATCTGGTAGACCTTCTCAGTTGGAATCAGAACCTGACCCAACAGCGAAGACATACCAGTACGCTGAACTTCTTGCTCAATGTGCGCCTTGGTCTTGTTCTCTTGGCCGCTGATTGCGCGAACCACGTACCACTTCATTCCTTCAGTTGACATCGAATCAGGCCAAAAGGTTGTATACAAAGTCGAGGACAGTCGAAAGACTCTTATCCATCGCAAAGACTAACAGCGCGAAGACAAGAGATGCGACGATCACCACCACAGTACTGCGCTGCAGATTAAGCCACGTGGGCCACGTGGTATGGTGGGCAAATTCTTCCCAAGATTCGCGGAGGTAAGAGCGGAGCGCTTCCATACTTTGATTCGTTTCGTTCGTTAGTCAGCTTTTGCACGGGTGGAGAGATTCGAACTCCCATCAATGGTTTTGGAGACCACTATTCTACCCTTGAACTACACCCGTAGACGAGAAAAGGTACCCCGGAATTCCGGGGCACCTCAAACCCGTAACAGAATCCTATTAGTCGAGGAGTTCTGTGATCTGGCCAGCGCCTACGGTACGTCCACCCTCACGGATAGCGAAGCGAAGACCCTTGCTCAATGCAACTGGTGCGATGAGGTTCACCTCGATCGTCAAGTTGTCACCAGGCATTACCATCTCTGTTCCAGCAGGAAGCATGATCTCACCAGTTACGTCCGTAGTACGAAGGTAGAACTGTGGACGGTACTTGTTGTGGAATGGAGTGTGGCGACCGCCTTCTTCCTTCTTCAGGATGTACACCTCAGCCTTGAATTTAGAGTGGGGCTTTTGAGAGTTGGTCTTAGCGATAACCATACCGCGACGGATTTGCGCCTTATCGATACCGCGAAGCAGTAGACCTACGTTGTCACCAGCCTCACCACGATCAAGGATCTTACGGAACATCTCAACACCAGTGATGGTTGAAGTAAGCTTCTCGTCACCGAAACCAATGATATCTACACCGTCTCCAGTGTTTGCAACACCTGTTTCAATACGACCGGTAGCTACAGTACCGCGACCAGTGATCGTGAATACGTCTTCAATCGGCATCAAGAAGTCCTTGTCCTTGTCGCGAACTGGCTCTTCGATCCATGTGTCACATGAATTCATCAACTCCATTACGGTATCAACCCACTTAGGCTCGCCGTTCAAACCACCAAGAGCTGAACCCTTAATGACTGGAGTGTTGTCGCCGTCGTATTTGTAGAATGAAAGAAGGTCACGAATTTCCATTTCAACGAGCTCGAGGAGTTCCTCGTCGTCAACCATGTCAACCTTGTTCATGAACACAACTACGCGAGGTACACCAACCTGACGGGCAAGCAGGATGTGCTCGCGCGTTTGTGGCATAGGACCGTCGGTTGCAGCTACTACGAGGATCGCACCGTCCATCTGGGCGGCACCCGTAACCATGTTCTTTACATAGTCGGCGTGACCTGGACAGTCCACGTGAGCGTAGTGACGATTTTGCGTCTCGTACTCTACGTGAGCAGTGTTGATAGTGATACCGCGCTCTTTTTCTTCGGGAGCAGCATCGATTGAATCGAAGCTACGAGCCTGAGAAAGACCAGCATTGGCCAGTACCGTAGTGATAGCAGCCGTGAGGGTGGTTTTACCGTGGTCGACGTGACCAATGGTACCGATGTTGAGGTGCGGTTTGTTCCGCACGAAATTCTCCTTTGCCATTGCGAATTAGAGAGTTAAGAGAGATTAATAAAACCTGTACTGTGAACGTTGAGCCAATGGCGGGAATTGAACCCGCGACCTTTTCCTTACCAAGGAAACGCTCTACCCCTGAGCTACATCGGCGGTGGAGCGGAAGACGGGATTCGAACCCGCGACCCTCAGCTTGGAAGGCTGATGCTCTACCAACTGAGCTACTTCCGCGGTAAGCTGTTGTGGGAGTAGATGGACTCGAACCACCGATGCCGTTAGGCGACAGATTTACAGTCTGCTGCAATAGCCACTATGCGATACTCCCATTGTACAGTTTAGTACATGAACATCGCGCCCTGCAGTGCAGTTGAGCCAGCAGAGGGACTCGAACCCCCGACCTACTGATTACAAATCAGTAGCTCTACCAACTGAGCTATGCTGGCCTAGGGGTTTACACCCTGCAGTGCGCGAAAAAGAACGTTGCTGCCCGTGCAGCACGGCCGCTTTTTCAAACGGACTGCAAATGTAGACAAAAATCTTATTAATTCAATACCTATTTAGGCCGTCTGAACTTTTTTGTCTTCGCCTTGGTTTCGCTGGCGATCCTACGGAGCCGGTCAACCGCCAAACTCAGGGCTTTCTCAAAGGTTTTTGCCTCTTTGCGCACAACGAGATCATCGCCAGGAATGTGCAATGTGACCTCTGCTATCTTATTATCTGACAAGTGGTTGTTGTCAATACGAAAGAACACCGTAGCGTGAATAGCTCGCTGGTATACTTGATTGATGCGCTCTAAGCGCTTGTGGGTAAAATCCACGAGGCGGTCGCTCGCTTTAAACTGAACCGCACGAACTTCTGTAACCATAAAAGGAGTTTTTTAATCGCCTCCCCTACCGGCCGCGGGGATGGGCGCGTTGGTAGACCGATTTGAGTTGTTCCACCGACGCATGGGTGTAGACTTGCGTGGCCGATAAATTCGCGTGCCCTAAAAGCTCGCGAATCACCGTAAGATCTGCTCCCATGTCAAGCAAGTGGGTGGCAAAGGTGTGCCGAAGGGCATGTGGACCTAAGCTATCCGCCGTGCTTGCTCTTTGAAGGTACGACTTTACTACGGAATACAAACTACGCGGATCTAGCATTTTACCTTTTGGCGTACAAAAAATAAGTTCGCTGATGGGCTGCCATTCAGCGCGGTGGCGCGCCAATGCCTCAGTCCACTCAGGGAGTAAGGGAAGTTCCCGCTCTTTGTTGCCCTTGCCAAGTACGCGAAGCGTGGTTCCGTGCACTTGACTGTAGGTGAGCTGAAGCAATTCCGAACGGCGAAGGCCGGTAGCGTACAGCGTCAGTAGGATAAATTGATCGCGGCGCCCCACGGCATCGTTGGTGAACGCACTGTGATCGAGCAGCGCCTCCACCTCAGGGGCCGAAAGGGCGCGCACTATTCTACTCGGTGTTCGCAGCAGCGGAACCCCCTCTGCTGGGTTCGAAACCGATGGATCAATCGATACGCGCCAGTGGTAAAAGGTTCGCAATGCGCTTAGCTTGCGGTTTACGGACCGGGCATTGGAACCTGTTTGAACGAGTTCCGATACCCACGAGCGCACATGCGAACGGGTTGCGCCCTCAGCATTGGGCATACCGAGGGCATGTTCCGCAAAGAGCAACCACTGGGCCACATCTGAGGAATAGGCCGTTACGGTGGCCTCGGAACGGCGACGTTCCCAACGGAGGTAGTTCGTGAATGAATCGATCATAAAAAAAGCCCCGAGGGTTCTCGAGGCTTAAATTAGGTCATGGACTAACTTATTCGGCGTCTTTCAAACGAAGACCCTGAACGTAGGTTGCCTTGATGATTTCTTTACGGCGATTCACCGAAGTCTTGGTGAATTGCTGGCGAGTGCGCAGTTGGCGCATGGTGCCGGTTTTGTCGAATTTGCGCTTGTATCGCTTAAGTGCGCGATCAATACCTTCTCCTTCTTTTACTTGAATAACTAACATAATGGGTACACCTCCTCTCTTTGGGCTGCAAATGTACAACTATTTACCGACGTAGAAGTAGTTTATCAATTGTGCTTTTTGTGCGGAATCGAAGGGAGCCAAAGCAAACACCTCATCCCAGTTGCGCAACGGGCGGACCCTGCTACGGAACCGGTGCACCGCGCGCACTTGCGGCGCCCGCCACAACGGGTGGGCATACAGCGCATCTTCTGAAATGCTGTTTAGATCGAGCGGACTGGGCGGATGAAGAATCCAATCAAATTCTGAGCGGTTGTCCCATCGTGCACAGAGGGCAGAATCGACGCCACCCCAGCGCTCACGATCGCGCACAAACCCATCTACCTTCCATTGAGGCCAACCTTGTGCTCTTAACCACCGATCCGTCACCGTGTCTGATGCGACCACGGCCCGGGCGCGATCACTCGGTTGGACTTCATA
>JBIPMA010000051.1:0-7578 GCA_044369335.1 Schleiferiaceae bacterium
GCTGCCTTCAAGACTTCGGTCGCCGTATACCTGAACGTTGAAGACGAGGGCAACAATCAGAACGAGGAGGGGAGTCAGGGCGCGCAGCATGGGCCGCAATATCGGGAATATGCGCGAAACGCGTTAGGCGTTTTCAAGCCACGGGCCGAGGACCTCTATGACCGTGTCGAGGGGGAGGCCTTTGACGTTGTCAAACGTGCCGTTAATGCGTTCGATGGCTAGTTGGCCAAACCACTCTTGGGCTCCATAGGCGCCCGCCTTGTCAAGCGGTTGAAATGTTTCGACGTAGTAGCGAATGAAGGCGTCGTCCACTCGATGAAACGTGACTTCTGCGATGGATTCAGCCTGCGACCATTGGTGCCCGTCGGTGGCGCACACTGCGGTAATCACTTTATGCGTTTGCCCGCGAAGCGTTTGAAGCATTTCAACCGCGTGGTCCAGGTCGCGGGGCTTGCCAAAGCGACGGCCCTCTAACCAGACTTCGGTGTCGGCGGTGAGCAGGACCTCGCCGTGGGCAAGTTCCGGTACAAGTGCCTCAGCCTTGAGGCGCGCCACGTAGCGTACCGTCTCGACGTCGCTCAGCACCCCCGGAGCCGATTCGTCAGCGTCACTCGTGCGCACGGTGTACGGAATCCCCAAAACAGCAAGCAGCTCGCGCCGGCGGGGAGAGGCACTGCCCAGCACCAGCTGGCCGCGCAAGGTGTACGGAAGCTTTTTCACCAGTTTCGGTGTTCCGGTAAATTCCAGGTGCCTTGGGCGCGTAGCACCTGCTCGATGACCTCGCGAACGCATCCGCGGCCACCCTCAATCGGAGATATGTAGTCGACAATGGCTCTGACTTCAGGAGCCGAATCCTGTGGGCAGCAGGACAGCCCCACGCGCAGTAAGACCTCCATGTCGGGCAAGTCGTCGCCCATGTACAGCACTTCTTCGTCGCGCAAATCATACATCGCCAGCCACTCTTCGTAGGCCTCGATCTTGTGCCTGGCGCCCAACCACACGTCCTGCACTCCGAGACCTTTCATGCGCTCTTTCACCGTTTCGGACTTGCCTCCGGTGATCGCCGCCAAAATAAATCCCTGGCGCGCAGCTACTTGTACGGCGTATCCGTCTTTGCTGTGAAAATTGCGAATGGGTTCTTGGCCCGGCCATAGCTGAACGGTTCCGTCGGTAAACACGCCGTCGACGTCAAACGCCATCGCTTTAATGTTTTTGAGCTTGGTTTTGTAGTTCATCGCGCGTGGCGTTCAATAGATTCACTCAATGCTTGGTATACTGCGCGGAACCCTTCGGGTAACCGCTCAAGGTGCTGCGCTACGGTTTCACGGTCTCCGCGTGCGGCGGGTCCCGTTTGCAATGTTCGGGCGTCGCCATCTGCGGCATCTCGAACGGTGTCCAGAAGCATTTCGCGGTAGACGCTCGGATCAAGGCCAACCTCGGCGCAGTAGGCCTGGAGCAAGGCCACCACGTGGTTGCTGAAGTTGTTGGCAAAGACAGCCCCAAGGTGGTAGCGCGCCCGATCTTCGCTGCTGGCGGAACGGGGCTCGGGGCAACCCAGCCGTTGCGCTACATCGCGCACCGCCTGCGCGGCGCGCTCGTCGCTCGCTTCGGCAAAGACCGGAACCTGATTCCACACCACGTTCGAGCGAAACGAAACCATCGGATAAAATACCCCCCGGGACCCCTGGCCGAGCGCTGAAAGGGGAACAGCCCCGGCGCAGTGCAGTACCACTGCGGGCGTTTCAGCCAGGGCTACGGCGCACTGGGCCACGGCAGCGTCTGGAACACTCAGTACCACCACATCGTCAGCCGTTAAGGCACTAATGCCCGAAAATCCGCGTCCTGCGACGGCATTCGCCTCTGGGAGCGCTTTGGTGAGCGCCGAGCCCACACGGCCACGGCCCACCACGTAGATCATGCCTTGGGCGCGGGTTTGGGCCCCGCAAGACGCTTGGCCACGGCAAGCCCTGAGCCAATCGCCAAGAGCACTACGCCCAACCACAGCAGGTTGATGTACGGGAATATGAATGCCTGAAGCAGAATGAACTCCTCTTCTTCGGGTGATTTGCGCCAAAACTTCATTGTGAAGCGTCCAGGTTCGTCGGACACTCCGTCAAATCGTGCTTTTACGCCGAGTTCTGTGAATTCGGTCTCGCCGGGCATGGCCTGGTTGCCGCGTACTTGGTACGGAACATCGATGGTTTCGCTCCGGCCGTCCATGTGCTTGAGCGTCAGGCGTGCTGCCATGTCGAGCGCCGCGAGGTCGCCCGTTTCTTGCACCATCTGGGCGTCGTTGACGATGATGCTGTCGCAGCGCATCATGAACTCGTCAAACACAAACACTTCTTCGCCACGGCCCATGGTGGCCTCCATTTCTTCGGTCCAACCGCTCTCCTTTTCTTCGGGGCTGCGCATGTCGGCAAAGCTCACGTAGGTGTAGATGTCGCGGTCCCAGTAGTGCTTGGTCGACGGCTCGCGCACGTTGCCCATTCGGGGGTTGATCTGGATGTACGGGGCCAGCGAGAATAGCTTTTCGCCGGGCGTTTGGTCCGGGTTGGTTCCGTAAAAATTGACGTCGTAGATCTGAAAATGCCCTTCGCGGCGTTCGCCAGTCCACTCGACCCAGTAGGGGTGCATCGAGACGGTGTCTCCGGCCGGAATCAAAATGTGTTCGTTGGCGGGGAAGTCCTTGTGCAAAAACACCGGATTCTGGCTAATTGCCTGCTTTTTTCCGTTGCTGATCAAAGCGCCCAGCAAAATCAACGCAAAGCCCAAGTGGGCGAGGGCGAGGCCACCGCTGCGCCAGTTTCCGCGCAAAAAGCGCAGCCAGTAGTCCAGGTTGGCAATCGCGGCAAACATGCCAGTGATCAGCAGCACGGCGTACATCGGCTGGTCAAACTTGAGCCCCCAAGCGGCCAAACCACCTAAAACGAGTGAAGCGACGAGCGACGGAATCATGCGGCGCATCATCGCCCCTGGAGTCGAATCCCAGCGCAAGAAGGGTACTGCCGCCATGAACAGCGACACTACGATCGCGACAGGAATTTGGATCGAGTGGTAGTGGCTGAACACGTCGGCCGGTGGAGCCATGGCCTCGCCCAGCAATGGAATCAGGCCTTCGGGGCCGATGAATTTGTTGAGCACCGGAATACTCGTGCTGAAGCTGATTTGCACGGCGCTAAGGAGCAGCACCAGGCTGCCAATTACCAACCAGAATTCACGCGACGAGAACGCCTCGTCGGCGGTGTTCTTGGGCAGGGCGCGCCAGCGGGCGACGAGTAGTACGAGGCTTCCGAGGGCAAAAAAGCCCAAGAGCAGCATCAACTGGCCGTTGAGGCCAAGGTCGACAAACGAGTGCACCGAACTGTCGCCCAGCACGCCACTGCGCGTCAAAAAGGTCGAGTAAAGTATGAGGACGAATGTCAGCATCACCATGATGGCGGTGAGGCCGCCCGAAGTCTTTTTCTTTTTGACGATGAACATCAAGTGGCCTGCGGCTACCAGGGTGATCCACGGAACGAGTGACGCGTTTTCAACCGGGTCCCACGCCCAAAAGCCTCCGAAGCTCAGTGCCTCATAGGCCCAGGCTCCGCCCATGAGGATGCCGGTTCCGAGGACGCCCACACCAAAAAACACCCAAGGCAAGGCAGGGGTAACCCAGTCCACGGGACGGCGTTCAATCCAGCCCGCCACCACGTAGGCGAACGGAATCAGCGTCGCGGCGAAGCCCAAAAACAGGGTCGGAGGGTGGATGACCATCCAGTAGTTTTGAAGCAATGGGTTGAGACCTTGTCCGTCGCGAAATGCCGGAATTCGGATCAAGTAGTCCTTGATGGTAGTCCACGGAAGTCCCAGGTTTTCAGGAAGTTCGCGTATGAGCACAAAGGGGCTGGAGCCGATTTTGGTTCCGAAGACATAGACGCCCAGAATCATGCTGGTTAGGAGCAGCTGAGCGAGGCCGACGACTGCCATGGTGCCGTGCTCCCACGAGCGGGCGCTGCGAACCAAGAACCAGCCCAGAACCACGTGCCAGAACATCCAGATGATGAAGCTGCCCTCTTGGCCTTCCCACAGTGCACTAAACACGTATTCGAGCGGAAGGTCGCGCGACGAGTGGCGCCACACGTAGTCAAACTCAAACCAGTGGCTGAGAATGGCGGTCATCAGAATACTTAGCACCCCGAGGATTCCGATGCTGTGGAGCACGAATGAGGCTCGGCCGGCGCTCACAAAGGGGCCGTGGGCAGGGCGGGGTCGACCTAATTCGTCGGGACCGCTGCAGGCTCCGGGTCGAAACCAGTTGAGTCCGTAGAACAGCGCGGTTCCGAGGGCACCGGTAAAGGCGAGGTAGGTAAAAAAGCGGCCCGCTAAGGCCCAAAAAGTGTGTTCCCCGATGTAGTTCATTCCGCGCTAAGCTTGGCCTCGTCGGCGTACTTGGACGGGCATTTCATCAAAATATCTTGTGCAAAAAATGCGGTGTCCCCTGAGCTGAGTCCGGTCAGCGTAATCTCTTCAGATCGCTCAAAGTCAGTTGGCTTGGGTTGGTTGAAGTACACCACGCTGCGCTCGCCGTCTTTGTCGACGGCCGTAAACCGGAGCATGGATGTTTGGGCATTAAACGTAATCGGTTGGTCCAGATCGAGTTGCCCCACTACGGTCACCGTTTCGGGAGCCTTTTTCTGCGCCATTTCAAAGGTGGCGTAGGTGCTGGCATCCTGAATGGTCACCATCAACGCTCCGACCAACAGAGCAATGACCACGAGGGCTATGATGTGGCTACGCTTCATTTACTGCTTGGATTTTTCAGCTTTGCGCAACCGCACATCCAACCACGCCATGTAGGCGAGGATTCCGACAAAAATGATTCCGATCACGGTGATGACTACCCAAATTTTGCCCTCGGCGCGAAAGGCGTCGGCCATTTCAACGGGAGGGCCTTGCAGTAAAAAACGTTTCATACGGATACTAATTGCTTAAACGTGTTAAACGCACGCGGAGTTCAACAATCCAAATGCCAATTCCGATCCATCCGAGCACAGCGGGGTAAAAGACCGCGCGCATTCCGCTGTCGAGGTCGTACGAGCCAAACGCGGGGTTGCCACCGTTGCCAGGGTGCAGGGAGTCGGTCATGCGCGGCAGCACCCCGATGAACACAATCATGAGCACAAACGCAAAAATGTTGAACGTGCCGGCCAATCGAGCGCGCTTTTCAGGGTCTTCGACTCTGCTGCGCAGCACAAAATAGGCGAGATAGATCAAGATGGCTACGGCGGTCCCGTTGAGCTTGGGGTCGTTGGTCCAGTAGGCGCCCCACGTGAAGCGGGCCCAAATCATTCCGGTGAAGAGTCCGAGTGACGCGAACACCAGCGAAACCTCAGCCGCCAGGCGCGCCTTTTGGTCTGCTTCGAGCCCGGCCTGTCCGGGGCGCTGCAAGCTCCCGATGCTGTACCCCAGCGAAACCCCCATGAGCGCAATCATCGTGAACCACATGGGCACGTGAAAGTAAAGGTTGCGAATGGTTTCGTTGAGAATAAAAAGTCGCGGAACCGGAGCCGCCAAACCCGCAACCAGACTGTAGCACACGAGCGCTGCGGCCGCGGTTTTCCATGCGATTGAAAAGCCGTTTTTCACTGCTTCCAAAGGTAGGGCATAAGCACGCTCCCCAAGGCGAGCGGGAGCCCCATCATGACGACCTCGCCAAAAAGGGGTATTGCGAGTTCAGCCCAATCTTGGTTGGCCACGGCGAGGCTGCTCGCCCGTCGGGCCACCAGCACCGCCGGAAGCAGCAAAGGCAGGCTCAGTGTAGCCATCAGCGTGGGGTTGGACCCTGCACGGCTCGCCAAGGCCGAAGTAAAACTCATCGTCGCCGCAAAAGCCAAAGATCCAAGCATTAAGGCCACCGTGACTTTGAGTACTGCTTCAATGCTCTGTACAGATTCCGGCATTCCGAAAAATAACCCAAAAAGCAGTAGGGCTGCGGACGCGGTGAGTAGCGTGTGCACGGCAACTTGAAGGCTTTTTACCCCCAGAATTGCTGCGGGACTCGCCAACTGGTTTAGGTAGGCCCACAAAGATTCCGGCTCATGAAACGCGCGAAAGGCGGCCTGCATCGCACTAAAGAGCACGACAACCCAGAGCAGCGCGAGCCACACCGTCGGACTCGGCGACGGAGCCACGCTGTAGACTAAGTACGTCGCGACCGCGGTGAACAGGATGAACTGCACGCTCTGTGCGCGGTGGCGAAAGTCCGCCTGAAGTGCCCACCGACCTAGGGTCCACCAACGTTTCATGGCCCAAAGGTAGGCAGCGTGGTGAACCCTAACTTCGTTTTGCGGTTATACCCCTATCATGATGAAGAAATTATTGGCCATGTCCCTACTCACTATGCTGCTCGGATGCAGCCGCTCTATGGCCCAGCCCGTAGATGCTCCTATCGATTTCTACAGCCTTCAGGCGCGCACGCTTGACGGAGAAGTCTACGACTTTGCGCAGCTCAAGGGCAAGCGCGTACTCATTGTCAATACGGCTTCAGAGTGCGGATTCACGCCGCAGTACAAAGAGCTTCAGGCCCTTTGGGACGAGGCCAAGGGTGGAAACTTTGTCATCCTCGGATTCCCCTGCAACGACTTTGGCGGTCAAGAAAAAGGTTCCGCATCAGAAATCGGCGCCTTTTGCCAAAAGAACTACGGCGTCACCTTTTTGATGATGGAAAAAGTCGCAATCAAGGGCGGCACCCCGCACCCCGTCTACCAATGGCTGACCAGCAAGACCATGAATGGAGCGAAGGATGCGACGGTTCGCTGGAACTTTCACAAGTTCCTCATCAACGAAAAAGGGCAGTGGGTGAGCAGCCACTTGTCGACCGTATCGCCGACTAATTCAGAAATTCGGAACTTTGCGCTCGGAAAGTAACCGAGCATGCACGTAGATATTCTCGCCATTGGCGCCCACCCCGACGACATTGAGTTGGGTTGCGGCGGAACCTTAGCCAAGCACGTGGCCCTCGGCCATACCGTGGGCTTGGTCGATTTAACGCGCGGCGAACTGGGCAGTCGCGGAACCGTGCTCGAGCGCGACGCTGAAGCCGTTAAGGCCGCCCAAATCCTTGGGGCGTCGTTTCGCGTCAATCTCGATTTGCCCGACGGTCGCCTTGTCAACGATTTCGATAGCCAGCAGCGCATCATCGAGCTCGTTCGTGCGCACCGCCCCCGCATTGTGCTGTGCAATGCTCCGCGCGACCGCCATCCCGACCACGGGGTTGCCTCGGCCATGGTTGTTGAGGCCTGCTTCAGAGCCGGTCTGCACAAGTGGGAATCGGTTGGTGAGGACGGAAAGCCTCAGACACCGTTCCGCCCCGAGCACGTCTACCACTACATTCAGTTCTACGACCTTCAGGCGGATTTTACAGTCGATATTTCAGACTACATCGACGCCAAAATGGCTTCGCTTGCCGCGCACGCGTCGCAATTCTACCAAGAGGGTGCCGACGGGCCAGAAACCGTCATTTCGTCTAAGTGGTTTTGGGAATCGCTGTCCGCCCGCACCGCAGAGTGGGGTCGTGTGATGGGCGTGGCCCAC
>JBIPMA010000052.1:0-7449 GCA_044369335.1 Schleiferiaceae bacterium
CTGAGTGTTTGATATACAGTGACTCTGTTTTTAGGTGTTGCCGGTATTGAATCGAAATCATGTGTTACTTTCTGCATATTCAGCAGTGTTCAAGGTTTTTGTCGACGAGCTCTACCTGAAAATCATCAAAACATGAACAGTCCTCATTAGGAATCGCCTTATATTTCCATCCCAAATATCACCTATGATGCGTAAACATTTATTTAAAACACTTGGAATCCTTGCGGTTTCAACGTTCATGACCTGGGGTTGCTCCAGTTCAGGGACCACACACGACTACACCGTGAACGATGTGCACTTTGAACTTGTGGGACCCTTATTTGAGGGGCCTAACCAAGGTCAGTATGCCTTGGAAATTGATCTAGCCTCAGCGTTGGGCGATGCCTACGAAGAGGGAATGACGGTAACGGATGCGCATCTTAAAGGCGCAACTGTGCTCGCTGGCGATAGCCTCGGATTCAGTCAAGTGCGTTCGTTCGTGCTTTCATTTGCCAGCGACAATTCAGAAGTTGCCATGCAAGAGGCGGCATTCAAAAATCCGCTACCCGAAGGCACCACAGAGGTGGCACTTGACGTTGCGCCTGATGCGGAACTCGGTGCCATCGTGGCCGAAGGCAAACTCTACCTCGTCCTTGATGCCGACCTCGCCGAAGACTTTTACGACGGCAACCGCAACTTCAAACTCAACCTTTCGCTCGAACTCACTGTAAAATCTTAATTTCAATGCTTCGCAAAATTTCACTGTGGGCCATGTCGGCCTTGATCGCTTTTGGATCACTCAATTTCGAACTTCAAGAATCCCCCGGAGACAAACTCCTAGGAGTATGGGAACCAAGCAACGGCCGTGCCCGAGTTAAAATTGACCGCATAGGCAACAAGTACTACGGCCGAATCGTATGGCTCATCGAGCCCAACGATCCTGAAACGGGCCTTCCAAAGACTGACAAGAACAATCCTGATGCATCGCTTAAGAATGTTCCGCTAAAGGGATACCGCATGCTCAAGGACTTCGTGTACAACGAAGACGGCACCTGGTCTGAAGGAACTATCTACGACCCGTTGAGTGGCAGCACGTACAACTGTGTGATCAAGATGAAGGACAAAAATACCCTTGACATTCGCGGATACATTGGCGTTCAAGCACTTGGTCGCACGGATGTATGGAAGCGACTGTCAGTTCAACCCGCCAAGAAATAATGCGCGGTCCTTTACTACTGGCTGCATTAGCCATTGCGATTAGCCCCATGTGGGGCCAGAGCGATACAACGCTTCCCGATGAGGATTTTAGCATGTACGACAACATCGGTTTTGCCGATGCCGGAGCGAAGCGCTACTGCAGTCCCAAAATCGAGGGTCTGAGTCCAGCAAAGCTGATTTCGCTGGGCTACGACTACCAAGGTGGGTATGCGCTTAGTGCGGGTCAAATGTTTGCTGCGGACGGTTCTGAACTCACCGGTGCTAGTGCCGAAGACGCTCAGGTGAATGCGACCTACGGGATGCGCGCGGGCTTCAATATTCCAGTAATTTCAAAAACGCACCTCGTGTGGCAGATGGGAGCCAACTACTGGAACACCAACTACGCCTACGCTGATGCGCCTACCGCTTCATCGAATCCGCTTCACCAAACGCTTTCAGAACACGGAATCCGCACCGCCGGAGTCAACACCACCGTCTTCAAGCCGCTGGACAGCAAGCAGTTCCTGCTCTTTCAAGGTTCTGCGGACCTCAGCGGAACCTACGGTATTGGACTCATGCCCGCCGACTACCTGAAGTACTCTGCTGCATTGATTTACGGACGCCGTCCGACCGAAAAAAAGCAGTGGGGTGTGGGTTTGGCCCGTACCTACCGCGTGGGTGAAATCAACTACATCCCGGTCGTGCTGTACAATTCCACGGACGCGCTCAACAAGTGGGGCGCTGAGGTGCTCTTCCCTGCACGCGCGCACGTTCGACGCACCATCAATCCACGCAACATGCTCTTTGCGGGCTACGAACTCGAGGGCCAATCCTACCGTCTTTGGCGGAACCCTGCCGGCGGCTTTGACCTTCGCGACCAGGAGCTTGAAATTCGTCGCGGTGAAGCCCGCCTTCGCATGGTTTACGAGTTCTCACTCAAGGACTTCATTTGGCTTTCGGTTCAGGCGGGGTACCGCGTGAACTACCGCTACGACGTCGATCGTTTGGTGGGCGGAACCGAGATCTACCGAGCCTTCGGAATCCTTCGTGACGATCCTTACGCTCAGACCAACGGACTTGGGAATCCATTCTACTTCAACGTGAGCTTGAACGTGGTAAGCCCCTGATGCCAAACTGCCTTAAAAGCAAAAGCCCCGCCAATCTGGCGGGGCTTTTTTATTCGAAGTCCTTGGACAATTAGGCAGCTGGCGTCGCTACCACCGTGAACGTGATAGTGATGTCGTCTGAAAGAACGTAGTCTTTTACGAAGTGCTTCCAGCTCACGCCGTGCTTCTGGCGATCAAAAACCAAGGTTCCGGTGAAGCTCACACCTGACTCAGAAACGGTCATGTTGGTTATTTCGAGTTCCTCGTCTACGGTCACACCTTTAACCGTCAATTTGCCAGTAACCTTGTCGGTGGTAGCGCTTACGATTTCAAACGTAGCCGTTGGGAATGAATCAATTCCGAAGAAGTCGTCCGTCGTCAAGTGGGCAACGAGGTCGCTCGCACGGCCACCGTCTTGATCCTTGTACGATGCGCTGTCGGTTGGCCAAATACTGGTCATGTCGATGGTGAAGGTTCCGCCAACAAGTGCGCTATCGGCAACTTCTACGGTGCCTGAAGCAAGTTTCACGGTGCCGTTGTGGCCGTATACGCCGATGACTTCGCCCTTCCATTCTACGTTTGAAGCGGCTACGTCTACGGTGTAGGCGGCTGTTTCAGTTGCAACAACTTCTTCAGCGTTGTTTGAGCACGATGCGGCGACCAATGCGATGGCGGCGGCAGCAAAAATTGATTTGTTCATGGTTTTTAAGTAATTCTTTGTTAGTGGGTGCAAATATATACGTTTAAACATATAAAACAATGGTTAAACATTAAGTTCTCCAATTTGGCTTGCGCTCCTAATTGTTTTTAAAAACTCTGCGCTCCAACCAAATCGTTCCGTAGGGCAGAAGTGAGGCAAGTCCAAACCCGGCGACGCGCCCAAAGCTCCACCGCTCGCGAATCCAGACCCCAAGGAGAATGATGCAAAACACAACAAAGAGCCCGCCGTGCGCTGCGCCCACAATTTTATTGGGCCAATAAATCCCAAGGCCGTACTTGAGGGGCATCGTGGCGCCAAACGCCAGGTAGCTAATACCCTCGGCAATGGCAACCTTGCGAAAAAGTGAAATGAGGTTCATCATTAATTATTTACCAATGCAAAAGCGACCAAATATGGAACCAAGCAGGTCGTCTGCGGTGACTTCACCCGTAATGCTGCCCAAGTGCCGCAGGGCATCCCTGAGGTCGTAGGCTACAAGCTCTCCGCTCGTGCTGAGCACCAAACTCTCACGGGCCCTCGCAAGTGAATCGATGCAAAATCCAAGAGCCTCAGCGTGGCGTGCATTGGCAATGAGCACGTCACCTTCAGGAATCCGAACTTTCGATTCAAGGTGCCGCTCGAGTGCGTCCAAGTCGTTCGGGTCCGGGCTCATCGCCAAATGCGCGGGGTAGTCCGATACATCGAGACCGTTCCACGTGTCGCGTTTGGTGAGCAGCAGCACCACATCTGCATCCGGATTTGCATCGCGCACGCGGCGTACCAAATTCTGGGATTCTACTGCGCTTGAATGGAGTGGGTCCACAAGTGCCAGCACCATGTGGGCCTCGCGAATTTTGGCCCACGAACGCTCAATGCCCATGCGCTCCACAACCTCGTCGGTCTCGCGAATTCCGGCCGTGTCAATGAGTCGAAACATTAGGTCTCCCAGCCGAAAACGCTCTTCGACACTGTCGCGCGTCGTGCCCGGGATGTCGCTCACTAAAGCGCGGTCATCCCTTAGGAGTCGGTTTAGGAGCGTGCTTTTTCCCGCATTGGGCGCGCCCACAAGCACGAGCGGAATTCCCTCGCGCACCGCCTGCCCGTAGCGAAACGTGCTGCGCATGCGAATGCATTCGTTTGAAACGGAATCCAGCAATGCAATCAAGTCTTCGCGGCGTGCAAACTCGACATCTTCTTCAACAAAGTCCAGTTCCAGTTCAATGAGCGCTGTAAAATCTGTCAACTGCTGGCGAAGCTCGGCCATGCGCTTCGAAACATTGCCCTTGAGCTGCTTGAGTGCGAGTTCGTGACCCGCACGCGATTCTGCCGCGATGAGGTCTCCCACGGCTTCAGCCTGTGCGAGGTCAAGCTTACCGTGGGCAAAGGCCCTTTGGGTAAACTCACCGGGGGCTGCCAAAACCGCCCCTGCTGCGAGCAACGCGTCCAATGCCTCTGCGGCAATGTACCCAGAACCGTGAAGTCCAAACTCCACGACATCTTCACCCGTAAACGAGGCTGGCCCCTGAAACCACGTAGCCAGCGCTTCGTCAAGCGGGCGACCGAGTCGATCCTGAAAACTGCCCAAGACGGCGCGACGCGGCGTCCAGTTGGAACGCGTAGCAAAGCACTTCTGAGCGACTTCAAATGCGCGCGGGCCAGACAGTCGAATCACGGTGAGGGCGCCGATTCCTCGGGCGGTAGCGACAGCTGCAATTGTGGTAGAAATCACGTTCCAAAGGTAGTCCTTCGGCACAACCTTTGCGGTACTGCGGCCATGCGCTCGCTACTTCTGATTGGGATAATTGCCGCACTTGCTGTGGGGTGTCGTGTGGACCATGCGATCGAAGCAGAAGACTCGTGGTTTTACAGCCGGCGCCCCACGCAGCACTTCACCACAGAAGTGGATGGCGATAGCCTCCACTGGACCCAAGTGGGCAGTGGGCCCGATACGTTAGTCCTGGTGCACGGATTCGGTCCGTACCCCAGTGTGCAGTGGCAGCCGGTGGTTTGGAAGTTCAGTCCAAAAGCCACGGTCTTGGTAGTGGACCTGCTCGGGTTTGGCCGCAGCACTTCACCTGATTCGGCCATTTCGGTGCACCAGCAAGTCGAAGTGCTTCACCACGCATTGACTTCGCGCGGAATCGGCCCCGTACACCTCATTGGACACAGCTACGGCGGTATGGTGAGCACGTTGTTCGCCAGCCTCCATCCCGAAATACTCAAGTCCTTGGTGCTCATAGATCCGCTGCACCGGCACTTTGAGCTGCGGCACTTGGACAGCTTGCAAAGCCAATGGGGTCGTCCGATTGAAGAAGTGCTTTTGCCTCGGGACGTGGCCTCGTACGACGCGATGATGAACGTCAGTGTCTACGATCCCTTCTTTCTACCGGAATTCATGAAGCAGCAGGTGCTTGACAACATCTACAGTGTCAACGTGCCGCAGCGCGAAGCAATGCTACGGGCAGTGCGGCGTGATGCTCCGTATATTTTGCGCGATGCCCAAGGCGCTGCGGTTCCAACCCTTCTCGTCTGGGGTGCAGAAGATGCCCTCTTCCCGGTCCGCGATGCGCAAAAACTTGCGTTGGACTTTCCGCAAAGCCGCACGGTAGTGGTGCCTAAAGCGGGACATATTCCCCATATGGAACGGCCCTTTGTAGTACTGGATTCGCTGGAGGCCTTTTTTACCGCCCAATTCCCCAAATAGCGGGTGATTTACCCTGAAGTACCGCCGGAACGCCCGCAGAACGCCACTGCGCTACAGTGCGGCACGCGATCCATTCGTCCGGAGCGCTGAGGTTGACCCCCACAAACAGCTTGGTCTGGGTACTCAGACCTGAAACCAATTCAGCGAACAATTTGGCATTGCGGTAGGGTGTTTCGATGAACCAATGACTCGATCCCGACGCGATTTCACGCTCCATGCGGTTGAGGAGGCCTTTGCGCGCATTGGCATCGTGGGGTAAGTACCCGTAAAACGAAAACTGCTGCCCGTTAAGACCGCTCGCCATCAGTCCGAGCACGATCGATGAAGGTCCAGGCCACGGAACCACCGTAATTCCGAGTTCGTGGGCCTTCGCTACCACCTCGGCCCCAGGGTCTGCCATACCCGGTGCGCCGGCGTCTGAAATCAATCCCACATCAAAACCGTTGACGCAGGCTTGAAGTAGGGAAGAGGGGTTGTTGCCGCCGTGCTTGGACCACGATTCCAGGTGCAGCGACGCCAAATCTACTTCGGGGTTGAGCACGCGCAGCTGGGCGCGCGCCACTTTAGGCGTCTCAACAATCCAGTACGTGATTCGTCCCACCAATGTTTGCAGCTCGGTATCAAAACCACGCGCAGACTCGGCTAGCGGAACCGGGATCAGATAGAGTGTTCCTCGTGTGCCCATTGATCCAACCAGTCGCGGCAGGCCTGCTGCAGAAGCTGGACTACCAATTCAAAACCTTGTTCTCCTCCGAAATAGGGGTCGGGAACTTCGCGTTGCTCGCCAGGGAAACTGGCTTCGAGTACCAACGATACCTTGGGTTCTGGGCTCAGTGCGAGCACGTTCTTGAGGTTCGTCCGATCCATTACCAAAATGTGGTCAAAGCGTCCAAAATCGGCACGCTCAATGGGGCGCGAACATTGGTGGCTAATCTCCAGACCGTGCTTCCGCGCTGAAGCTTGCGACCTCAAGTCGGGATGCTCACCTTGGTGCTGGGCTGACGTTCCGGCACTATCCACAAACCAGCCGTGGTTTGGTCCGAATCGTTCCAAAAGTTCAGATTCCATAAAGGCCTGAGCTACAGGTGATCGGCAAATATTACCGAGGCACACCATGAGAACCCGGCGAGCACGCATTACGCCAGCGTAAGCTTCTTTCGTATGTCGTCAACGTACGTGCGGAATCGCTTGTCTGTTTCCGTCAAATTCGAAACAGTCCGGCATGCGTGCAGCACAGTCGCGTGGTCCTTGTTGCCGATTTGCGAACCGATTGATGCCAACGAATTTTTTGTCAATTGCTTGGCAAAGTACATGGTCAACTGGCGTGCCTGAACGATTTCGCGCTTGCGGGTCTTGCTTCGCAATAGCTCCATAGGCATGTCGAAGTAGTCGCAAACCACCTTTTGAATGAAGTCAATCGAAACTTCGCGGGTCGTGTTCTTCACAAACTTGTCGATCATCGACTTTGCGAGCTCGACTGTAATCTTCTTGCGGTTGAGTGAAGACTGGGCCAGCAGTGAAATGAGCGCACCTTCCAGTTCACGGACGTTGTTGGTAATAGAGTAAGCTAAGTACTCAATCACGTCGTCGGGCATATCAATACCGTCGGCGTAAAGCTTTTGGCGCAGGATGGCCATGCGCGTCTCAAGATCCGGACGCTGCAGGTCAGCAGAAAGTCCCCACTTGAATCGAGAGAGCAAGCGCTGCTCCATACCCTGCAAGTCCACAGGGGCACGATCTGAGGTCAAAATAATCTGCTTGCC